>JBMYYT010000012.1:0-21360 GCA_049609665.1 Flavobacteriales bacterium
TTTAGCTAAGGGTGTTTTAGGATAGATTAAATAATCTTCTGCATGACTCATCATATAGTTAATTGCAACAAAGGCAGGAACATAACCTCTCGTTTCTCTTGGTAAATATTGAAAAATTTCCCAGTAAGTTCTTTTCCCACCACTTTTTCTAATGGCTTTGTTTACATTTCCTCCACCTGCGTTGTAGGCAGCTAATACCAATTCCCAATTTCCATATACCTTATACAGTCTTGTTAAGTGTTTACAGGCAGCTTCGGTTGCTTTATAAGGGTCTCTTCTTAAATCCATGTAAGAGTCTGCTTTTAGCCCGTATCTCTTCCCTGTATTGTACATAAATTGCCATAATCCAGCTGCTCCAGCCCAGGATTCTGCATCGGGCTTTAGAGCGGATTCTACAATAGGTAAATATTTAAATTCAACAGGAAGTTTATACTTCAATAGCATTTCTTCAAAAATCGGAAAGTAGGTTTCTTTTCGAGCTAAAAATATGGAAACAGAAGTTCTCCTTTTTTCATATAATCTTATATATTCTCGTGTTACAGAATTGAAATTGAAAGAGAACGGTGTGTTTTGGTCTAAGACATCTAATTTCTTTTTAATTTCTTCATCACTAAATTGAGGTATTTCAGATCGCAAAATCTTAATCCCAGTATCAGCTTCAAAATTATCGTCAATTGATTTGTAAAATTGCAACATACTATCCATTGAAACAACGATAGGATCGTCAGGTTGAATTTGATAATTGCTAATAAATAATGAATCAATTAAAGTGGTGTCTTGACCAAGACTAATAAAATGAAAAAGCGAAAGTAAAAGCAGGAATAAAAGTTTTTTCATATCAATTACTATCTTGTAATTACAGGAGATTCTACTGTGTTGCTTTCATTTAAATCTCTGTCAACTAACTTAATTTTATATTTAATAGTATCTGATTCAGGAGATAATGGATTAAAATAAGAAGGTTCGATAACCACTTTTATTGTTCCTTTAAGTGCTTTGTTATTTCCATTTGGAGTTAAATTAGGAACTCTGTAAAGAAACTCTATATCCTCTCCACTAAGGTCTTTTCCTCTTACCCATCCTGCAACATCATCTTTTTCATAATATTCGATAAACAGGTTGTGATGATAAAGTTGATCAGAGGCAAAACTACCAGTGGTGTCGCCTGCGGCTAAGCCTATGTCTCCATCTCCATCAGTAAAAGTAATGGCAATCTCACCAGAATCTTGCATGGCAGTGAAGCTTGAAAATTCAATAAAAGGCTCAACAGGAAAAGTTTCAGGCTTAAGGCAAGAACTCAATAAAGCAAAAGTTGTTATTAGTGCTAATACACTTATCTTTGTTTTCATTTGGAATGTGTTAGAAATGTAAAATTAATGAAAATACTTGAGCCAAACATAGATTCTATTTTTAATATCAAAGACAATCCTGATTTTGAAACGTTAGCACTTCAAGTTTTTAACTATCAATATCACAAAAATATTGTTTATAAAAGATTTGTTGATTTATTGAATGTTGAAGTTTCCGAGGTCGATAAATTAGCAAAAATCCCTTTTTTCCCCATCTCATTTTTTAAGTCTCACGAAGTTATTATTGGTTCAGCTTATGAAACTATTTTCAAAAGTAGTGGAACAACCGGTCAAATTAGAAGCCAGCACAAGGTGGTTGATCTTTCTATTTATGAAAAATCATTTATTCAATGTTTTGAGAATTTTTATGAAAATATCTCTGAGTATTGTGTTCTGGCTCTGCTTCCCTCTTATATTGAACAAGGTGAATCTTCATTAGTTTATATGGTTGATGATTTTGTTACAAAGACCAAGCATAACGGAAGTGGGTTTTATTTGGATAATTTTGAGGAGCTCAATAATAAAATAAACCAACTTGAAAACAAAAATCAGAAGTTTATTTTAATAGGAGTGAGTTATGCATTATTGGATTTTTGCGAAAAATTCCCGCAACAACTTCGTTGCGGAATAGTAATGGAAACTGGAGGAATGAAAGGCAGAAGAAAAGAGCTAACCAAGAGCGAACTACATCAAGAATTGTCAACAGGGTTTGGTCAAGAAAATATCCATTCTGAGTATGGAATGACTGAGTTGTTATCACAAGCTTATTCTAGAGGAGGCGGGATATATACCCCTCCAAACTGGATGAAAGTGTTGACAAGAAGCACAACAGATCCAACAGAAATAATAAAATCACAGAGAGGATTGATAAACATAATTGATTTAGCTAATGTTAATTCTTGTTCTTTCATCGCAACAGATGACCTGGGAATTGTGGATAAAAATGGACAATTCCAAGTTTTAGGAAGATTTGACCAATCAGAAATTAGAGGTTGTAATTTGCTTGTAAACTAAGATTAATAATGTTAGGTCAACGAGTTTTTTTATATAAATTTGCAAACTTGTTTAACGTGGCAAGATTATTGTAAAAACTATATTTATAAAAAATTTAATAAAATGAAAAAAGTAATTTTTGCCTTTTTGGCCCTGGGACTATTAATGTCATCTTGTTCTTCAAAAGTACCTTTTACAACTGCGGAACAATCTAAGTACAAACTTACCAACGATGATGTAAAAAACTTACAGTTTTATACGATGGGTGATATCGTATTAATCAATGGAAACAGTGATAAATCGAATAAAACTGAAGATGGAGAGCTTGTAATTAAAAACGAGCAAAACTTGAATAAGATTTTGATTGGATCAAACACTCGTGGTGTAGTTGAAAAAGTAGAAGGTGATATTTTGTATGTAAGTTTTGAAAAAGGAAAAAACCTCAAATTCAAAGCAAGTGCAGCTGATGGTAAATACCGAATTAAATCGGATAAATTTGACGCAAAAAAAAGAAGAGGAGTTGTGAATTATGGAAATGAAGAATATTTTGTAAGCTCTTCAAGCTTAAGATCTTTCTTGGTTTTTAAACTTAAGAACAGCACTAAACGTCAAAGTAAGACGAGTAAAGTAAAAGGAAGAAAACTTTAAGATACAATCAACAATTTTGGATGGTCAGTCGCGTAAGCTTCTGACCATTTTTATTTATAAAAATTGTTTTTTCTCTTTGTTTGTTCGTTATTTGGTGTCCTTTTTAACGATGAAAAAAATAGTTCACATAGTATTTGCACCACTTAGATTTTTATATAAAATCTATTTCTTGCTGATTTTTTTGTTGCTTGCAATACCTATGTATCCTGTATTTTATTTTCTTCTGAAATCTGATAAATATATTCATCAAGCATTCAAAATGAAGCGAATATGGGCAAAAATCATTTTGTTTTTAACGGGAATAATTGTAAGAAAAGAAAACTCCGAACTATTACCCAAAGCCCCTTATGTAATTTGCGCGAATCATGCTTCCTACTTGGATATTGTTTTGATGTTTGTCCTTATTCCAGAAACTTTTTTGTTTCTCGGGAAATCAGAATTACTCAAGTGGCCCATTATCCGAATTTTCTTCCGAAATATGGATATTCCCGTGGATAGGAGAAATAGTATAAAAGCGAGAAAATCCATTGAGTTAACAAAAGAAGCTGTTCAAAAAGGATTTTCCGTAGCTATTTTCCCTGAAGGGCTAATTCCTATTGAAGGAATTCCTAAAATGGCACGATTCAAAAAAGGTGCATTTGTGCTTGCAGTATCTCAGCAAGTGCCAATAGTTCCAATTTCTTTTGCAACAAATTGGAAGTTATTTGCCACAGAATCTGATGTTTTTGGGCCAGGCAGACCAGGTATTGCAAAAGCAATTTTTCATCCTCCAATCGAAACAAAAGGAAAATCTGAATCTGACATTAAGGATTTGATGGAAGATACTTTTCATGCAATTGATTCAAGAATTGAATATTGAGTTTTAATTCTTTCACTGAACAGTTTTGCGGGCTGAGTTCGAAAGAGCGAAGCGATTTTCGAGAATCGAAGTCCAATTTCCCAATCTTTTTCTTTTCAATTCCAATTTCCTTTTTTTAACTTCGCACAAAACCTATACCCATGGAAATAACGGACGAAATGATTGATAAATTGGCAAAATTAGCCAAGCTTCAATTCAAGGATGAGCAAAAGGAAAATATAAAACAAGATTTATCCAAAATCATTGCTTTTGTAGATAAAATTGAAGAAATGGACACCGAAAATGTAGAGCCTTTAATTCATATTAATCAAGAATTTAATGTCCTGAGAGAAGATGAGGTAAAAGAAACTATTTCGCAAGCTCAAGCACTTAAGAATGCTCCTAGCAAGGATTCTGATTATGTCAAAATAGCTACCGTTTTATCCAAAAAATAAAATGTTAAAAAACGTTAATTTAGAATTATTATAAATAAGGTTGTTGTACCAAAAAAAACCTGTAAAATAGTTTCTAATAATTGAAGCGAATGGTACATTTGCTACAATTAATAGAGATACCTGAAATTCTTATTATGAACTTATTTTTATTCAAAAAATTGAAAATCAAAGAATTACCCCTTTATCTTTCCTTTATATTTTTCTTAGCATTTACAAGTAATGTTTCTGCACAAGCAAATGGGAAGGCTTTATTCAAACAAAACTGTGCCGCATGTCACAATCCAATTAAAGACATGACGGGTCCCGCTATTCAAGGTGCAAGGGCCAAATGGGAAGCGGCTGGAGATGATATTTATGCTTGGATAAAAAATTCTCAAGCTTCAATTGATGCTGGAGTTGCAAGTGCATTAGCGATTAAAGATTATGATGCGACTGCAATGCCTCCACAGGCAGTTTCTAATGAGGAAATTGATGCGATTTTAAAATACGCAGATGAATATGTTGTAACAACGCTTCCGCCTCCACCTCCGGGTACTCCTGTTGAGGGAGGAAATGAATCCAACAACTCTTGGTTAATGTGGTTAATAATTGGAGGAATCCTTTCTATGTTGATTGTTGCACTTTGGGGGGTTCGTAAGCAATTGTATTATGCGGTTAAAGAAAAAGACGAAGGTGAAGAGGTGACAGAAGAAGAGTCGGTAAAAGAAGAAGTGAAAAGTTGGGCAGGAAGAAACTTGAAATTAGTAAGTGTCTTAGGGTTTGTGATAGTTTGTGCTTTAGCTTATTACGGTGCAGAAGAATTGTATAAAGTAGGACTAATCCCTGAAGGATATAATCCAGAGCAACCCATTGCATTTGATCACTCGATTCATGCGGGAACAAACGAAATTGATTGTCAATATTGCCACAGTTCTGCTTCTAAGAGTAAGCATGCGGGAATCCCTTCGGTTAATGTATGTATGAATTGTCACAAAGGTGTTAATGAGGCAACATCAGGTGAAAGGGGGACTTTGGAAATTGCCAAAATTCATGAAGCAGCAGGATATGATCCTGATAAAAGACAATACACTGGAAAAACTGATCCAATTAGATGGGTGAAAGTTCACAATATGCCTGATCATGTTTATTTTAATCACTCACAGCACGTTACGGTTGGAAAAATTGAATGTGAAAACTGTCATGGAGATGTGAAGACCTATAAAACGGGAAGAGCCTCAAGTACAGAGATTATCAATAATATTAAGCTGCCGAATAACAGAAAGATCATCAAATTATCTAAGCCACTTATGACAATGGGATGGTGTATTGAGTGTCATGCTACTGCTGATGTTTCAACTAAGGATAATAAATATTATGATGAAATCCACGAAAGATTGAAATTAGATAAAGAGCTATATAAGAGTGTGATGGAAGATGGCAAAGTAAAAGTGAAAGAGCTTGGAGGATGGGAATGTTCAAAGTGCCATTATTAAAAACAAACTTAGTTTAATTGATTTATGAGTAAAGTCAAAACATATTGGAAAGGAATAGAAGAAAAAGAACAATCTGATTCTTTTATTGAACAAAGCAAAAATGAATTTTCTCAAGAACTTCCAGTTCAAGAGTTCTTGGCAGATGAAAAATTAGCTGAGAGTTCAACCAACAGAAGAGATTTTTTGAAATTTATGGGATTTAGTGTTGCAGCAGCTACTCTTGCAGCTTGTGAAGCACCAGTAATTAAAGCTATTCCTTACGTAAACAAACCAGAAGAAATTACTCCTGGTGTTGCCAATTGGTATTCATCTACTTATTGGGATGGAAACGATTACGCAAGTATCTTGATTAAAACAAGAGAAGGAAGACCAATTTTTATCAAAGGAAACAATAGTTTCGGTACAAATAAGGGAGCTACAAACCCAAGAATTATATCTTCAGTACTTTCTCTATATAACGGAGCAAGGTTGCAGATGCCAATGGCAAACAACTCTAAAACTACTTGGAGTTCAGTAGATAAAGAAATTAAAAAAGGATTAGCAGCAGCAGTTTCAAAAGGCGGAAAAATTAGAGTAATGTCAAGTACAACTTTGAGTCCTTCAACTGATGCAGCAATCAATGAGTTTATAGGTTCATTAACTGGAGCAGATGCAAAAGTGGTGACTTACGATTCTATATCTTACAGTGGAATCACAAAAGCAAACCAAGAAAGTTTTGGAAAAGCAGCTTTCCCAACTTACAATTTTGACAAAGCAAAAGTTATTGTAAGTATTGCGGCAGATTTCTTAACTAACTGGGGAATGTCAACTAATTACGTGAAAGGATATTCTGCTAATAGAAATCCTAATAATGATTGGATGTCAAGACATTTTCAATTTGAATCTGTATTGACAACTACGGGGTCTAACTCTGATGTTAGGATTCCAGTTAAACCTTCTGAAGAAGGATTAGTTGCAGCAGCTTTATACACTCATATTACGGGTTCTGGTGTATCAGGAGTTAATGTTCCTGAAGATATAACTAAAAGAACAAAAATTGTTGCGGAAGAATTAAAAGCAAATAAAGGAAAATCATTAGTAGTAGCAGGAAGTAACTGTTCAGGAGTTCAAACTTTGGTTAATGCAATTAATAATGCATTAGGAAGTTATGGAGCTACTATCGATATGACAAACTCAACGAATTTTGCACAAGGAAATGATGCTGAGGTGGAAGCTTTAGTAAAAGAAGTAGAGGCTGGACAAGTTGATGCTTTATTCATTTATGGGGCAAATCCAAGTTATACTTTACCAAGTGGAGATAAATTTACTGAAGCGCTTAAAAAAGTTGCTTTATCAGTTTCTTTCTCTCAATATGCAGATGAAACAGCATCAAACTGTAAATTCATTTGTCCAGATAATCATTATTTAGAATCATGGAATGACTATGCACCAAGTGCATCTCATTATGCAGTTGCTCAACCGGCAATTCGTCCTTTATATGATACTGCACAAGCACAAGAGTCTTTCTTAGTTTGGGCTGGAAAAGCTGAAAGAGGGGGTAAAAACTCAAGAGTAGTTTACGATTATATAAAAGCAAGATTCTCTGGAGATTGGAATACATTGGTTCACAATGGTTCAGTTGATATGGCAGGTGGTTCATCTGCAGTTTCTGCATTTGCAGGAGATATGGCAAAGGCTGGGTCTCACATAGCTAAGGCTGCAAAGAAAACAGGAGATTACGAAGTAATTATGTACCAAAAGAATGGAATGGGTGATGGTCAACAAGCTGCCAATCCATGGTTACAAGAATTACCAGACCCAATTACTAAAGTAACATGGGATAACTATATTACAATGTCTATATCCGATGCTAATGCAAATGGATATAACGTAAAGTACGGAGAAAAAAGTCCAGCAACGGTTGCAGAAATAACTGTGAACGGAGCTGTATTGGAATTACCAGTATTTGTACTTCCAGGTCAAAAAGCAGGAACATTAGGAATCGCTTTAGGATACGGAAGAGGAGCAAATCAGGAAAATATTGGAGACTCTGCTTATCAAACAGAAGAATATGGAACTCACATTGTTAAAGACGGTAAAAAACAATTAATTGGAGGTAACGCATTTAGATTTACCAACTATGAAAACGGTGAGTTAAGTTATTCTGGAGTAGCTACAATTACTAAAAAAGGAGAATATCCATTGGCTTGTACGCAAGTTCACCATACTTTTATGGGAAGAACTTCAATCGTAAGAGAGACGAGTTTTGGGGTATTTAAGGCAGGAGATAAAAATGCCTACAATGCACCACACCAATTGTCAACCCACGAAAAAGGGAGAACGGTTAAAAAAGACATTAAAGAATTTGATTTATGGGACGCACACCCAGTTGAAAACGTAGGTCACAGATGGGGAATGTCCATTGACTTAAGTTCATGTATCGGTTGTGGTTCATGTATCGTTTCTTGTCATTCTGAAAACAATGTTCCTGTAGTAGGAAAAGACGAAATCAGAAGAGGAAGAGACATGCATTGGTTGAGGTTAGACAGATATTTTTCTTCAGCGGAAGATAAAGTGAGAGCTGAAACTCTTGCAGAATATAAGAAGGATTTTAGTTATGCTAAATTGGAACTTCCAGAGGAAAATCCAACAGTAGTTCAAATTCCTATGATGTGTCAACACTGTAATCACGCACCTTGTGAAACAGTTTGTCCAGTTGCTGCAACAACACACAGTAACGAAGGATTGAATCAAATGACTTACAACAGGTGTATTGGAACAAGGTATTGTGCAAACAACTGTCCTTATAAAGTAAGAAGATTTAACTGGTTTAACTACCCGACAAATGATAGATTCAAGCATTTCAACCCATCACAATTTGATATGGGAAGAATGGTGCTTAATCCGGATGTTACAGTAAGATCGAGAGGTGTAATGGAAAAATGTAGTATGTGTGTTCAACAAATCCAAGCTGGTAAATTGGAAGCTAAAAAAGCAGGAGAACCAGTTAAGGATGGAGCAATCCAAACGGCTTGTGCAACAGCTTGTCCTACTGACGCAATTACTTTTGGAGATTTGAATGATACTAAATCAAACGTTAGAAAATTATCTGAAGGAGAAAGAGCATACAACATCTTAGAAGAAGTTGGAACTCAACCTAATATTTATTACCAAGTGAAGGTGAGAAACACAAACGAAGCTTAAAAAATTATTACTGTATAGAATTAAAAAATCTTACGAATGCATAAAGAATCAGCAATAAGAGAACCCTTAATATTAGGAGACAAAACCTATCATCAGATTACTGAAGATGTTTGTCGACCTATAGAAAATCCAGCACCGAGAGGTTGGTATATTCTTATTACCATAGCGGCAATAATAGCTATTTATGGGACTGGATGTATTTTATACCTCATAGGCGAAGGAATTGGAGTTTGGGGATTGAACAACTCAGTAGACTGGGCTTGGGATATCACAAACTTTGTATGGTGGGTAGGAATTGGACACGCAGGAACACTTATTTCTGCCGTACTTTTGCTTTTTAGACAAAAATGGAGAATGGCGGTAAACCGTTCTGCAGAGGCAATGACAATATTTGCCGTAATTATGGCAGCAATTTTCCCAGGAATTCACATGGGAAGAATTTGGGTTTCTTATTGGGTACTTCCTTTACCAAACCAGTTTGGTTCATTATGGGTAAACTTTAATTCCCCGCTACTTTGGGATGTATTCGCAATTTCTACGTATTTTTCAGTATCCTTAGTATTCTGGTATATTGGATTAATCCCTGATTTTGCAACTATCCGTGATAGAATGACTAAACCATTAACCAAAAAGATTTATGGAATCTTAAGTTTTGGATGGTCAGGAAGAGCAAAGCACTGGAACAGATTTGAAATAGTTTCTTTGGTACTCGCAGGGATTGCAACTCCACTTGTATTCTCGGTACACTCTATTGTATCATTTGACTTTGCTACTTCGGTAATACCAGGTTGGCACACAACAATTTTTCCTCCCTATTTTGTAGCAGGAGCAGTATTTTCAGGATTTGCAATGGTACAAACCTTAATGCTTATCGTAAGAAAAGTAATGAAGCTTGAAGCTTATATTCACGTAAAACACATTGAATATATGAACATTGTAATAATGGTTACAGGTTCTATAGTAGGCGTAGCTTATTTAACTGAGCTTTTCATGGCTTGGTACTCAGGAGTTGAATACGAATCTTACGCATTCTTGAACAGAGCAACAGGACCAATGGCTTGGGCATATTGGGTAATGATGACTTGTAACGTAATTTCACCACAGTTAATGTGGGTGAAGAAATGGAGAAGAAACTTAACTTTTACTTTCATTATGTCAATCGTAGTGAATATAGGAATGTGGTTTGAACGTTTCGTAATTATCGTAACTTCTTTGTACAGAGGTCACATGCCAGCTTCTTGGGTACACTTTTACCCAACATGGGTTGACGTAAGTATTTTTATAGGTACAATAGGTATTTTCTCAGTATTGTATTTGCTTTACGCAAGATATTTCCCAGTATTAGCTATAAGTGAGGTAAAAACAATCTTGAAATCTTCTGGAGAAAACTATAAAGAAGGATTTGGAGCTGGAGAAGGGTATTATAACGAAGATGGAACTCACGGTCACGACCATGTAGATCATATCGATCATGGAACGGGAACTCTTAACCACGGAGCTGATGAATCAAGCGTTCATAGTGAAGCAGTAACAAATAAAATTATCGAAGAAAAGCCAGTTGAATTAACTGAAGAAGAATTAAAGCAAAACCAATCTACTTTATTAGAAAGAGTTGGTGTGGCAGATGCTTCACAAGCTGATGATTTGAAATTGATAAGTGGAGTAGGACCAGTATTAGAAAAAACATTGAACTCAATTGGAATTTATTCTTTTGAGCAAGTAAGTAAAATGACAAGTGAAGAATACAATTTATTGGATTCTCTTACAAAATCATTCCCGGGAAGAGCTGAAAGAGACAACTGGGCAGGTCAGGCAAAAGATTTAATGAATAAATAAAAAGATATAACATGGCAGATACAATATTATATGCAATGTACGATGACGATGACAAACTGATGGACGGAGCTAAAAAGCTTGTTTCAAAGGGAGTTTTTGTCAACGAGGTGTTTTCTCCAATGCCAATTCACGGAATTGACGATGTAATAGGAGTAAGACATACACGATTAGGAATCGCAGCATTTCTTTATGGGTTAACAGGATTAATGTTGGCAACATTTGGAATGAAGTATTTTATGATTGACGATTGGATGATGAACATTGGTGGTAAGCCAAGTTTCTCTTATTTGGAAAACCTTCCAGCTTTTGTTCCAATTAGTTTTGAGTTTACTGTATTGTGTGCAGCGCATGGAATGGCTATAACTTATATGTTAAGAAATAAAACATTACCTGGAATGCCAGCTACAAATCCTGATCCAAGAACAACTGACGATAGATTTGTTATGGAAATAAGAACTTCAGAGAATTCAAAATACAGTGCTTCAGAATTACAGGAAATGTTGCAATCAACTGATATTGTTGAACTTGACGAAAAAACTGTTTAAAACCTATTGTGAATTACAGAAAGATATGATTACAATTAAAACTATACATAAAATTACTGCAGGATTAGCAATAGCGGTTGTTTTTTCCTCTTGTTTCAAAGATGAAAACTCACAAGGTTATGAATACATGCCTGACATGTATCGTTCACCAGCACAAGAAGCTTATGTGGATTACGGGGAAGTAAGGACTTGGAAATCTAACGATTCAATCAAGAATACACCTTCAGCTAAATTACCGCCATTAGGAACAGTGCCTTTTTCGGGTGCAAACAATGCTGATTTACAATACTCTTTACCTTACAAAAGGTTACCTTCAAAAGCGATGATTGGTACTCACGGATTAACAAGTTTGGATTATAACGATGGTGATTATGATGCTTCTGTGGCTGATGTTAGTCCAATGGCTTTGACTAAGTCAAGTGTTGAAGATGGAAAAGTATTATACAATAGATTCTGCAACCACTGTCACGGTGAAAAAGGGGCAGGAGACGGAAAAGTTTCAAATAATGAAGCAATTAATCCTCCAGCAAATGCTTTCACTAAGCCAGAAGGTCAAATGTTCTATTCCATCACTTATGGAAAAGGTGTAATGGGAGCGCACGGATCTCAGGTTAATCAAAAAGAAAGATGGCAGATTATTAATTACATCAAATCTATGAATGGTGCTGAAGTAATGCCAGATCCAGTTGAAGAAAATTTTGAAGAAGATTACGCAATGATGCAAGAGAGTTTTATGAATGCTTTTGCTGAATCTGAGGAAGCAGGAACAGCTCATGAAGGTCATATGCACGGAATGGAATCTCATACTGATTCTGCTCATGCAGCTCATGGTGATGCCCATGCTCACGCTACTTCAATGGTTTCGATTGAATTGGATCATTTAGAATTTAATACAGGAAGTTCAACATTAAACATGGCAAGAAGTGGACGAACATTAGAAATGTTGTTTACTGCAATGAAAAATAGTCATAAATCAATAGTAGTTGAAGGAAATACAGATAATACGGGTGATGCAGCAATGAATACTCAATTGTCGTTGGATAGAGCAAATGCTGTAAGAAGCTACTTGATTAATAGAGGAATCGAAGGAAGTAGAATTGAAGCATTAGGATTAGGATCATCCAATCCAAAAGCAACTAATGATACGGAGGAAGGAAGAAAGCAAAACAGAAGAACTGAAGTAAAAATAAAATAATTGTAGAAAATTAAAACTATGAATTTTCAATTTACAAGTAAAATAAAAAGAAATCTGATTATCCTAATGGCGGTTGGATTGGTGATGTTTATCGTTGGATTCTTTAACGAGGTAAACCACATGTACGCTACACCAGAGACAAGTTCTGATGGGGTTGAATCATTGTTGGTTGAGTATTATCAAGAAATGCCAATTTCAAAAGAGGAATTTGTAAGTAATGTTTCTGCTGCTGCAAAGGAGGAAGGAATTGAGGTTGCATTTAAAGATTTAACTGAAGCTCATGGACACGAATCTCATAAAGAAGTTGCTGCTGAAGGAGCAGAAGAGGAAGTACATCACGAGTTCAAAATGTTATTAACTCCATCTGAAAGTCATGATTCTCATGCAAAGGAAGAAGCTCATGGAGATGATGCACATGGCGGACATGGTGCTGTTCACCATTCTCCAATGGAAAAATTAGAACATATAGTTCACGAACAAGGAACTTTCAAAGATGGAGGACATGCAAGAACTTGGTCAAACTTATTGGTAAACGGATTCTTTTTCTTTGGAATAGGACTTGGTGCTTTATTCTTTATTGCATTGCAATATGCCACTGAATCGGGTTGGGGAGTTGTTTACAAAAGAATTTTAGAAGGAATTATTGGATGGCTACCTGTTGGAGCTATTTTCTTATTAATTGTATTTATTGGTGCTTCAATGCATTGGAATCATATTTATCACTGGATGGATCCAGATGTAATGAATCCAGACAAGGAACATTTCGATTTAATAATTTATAATAAGAAACCATTCTTGAATCAAACTATGTTTTGGTTATTGAACATAGTATATTTCGCTGTATTCTTGTTGTTTGCTCGTGGATTCAGAAAAAGATCTCTACAAGAAGACGCAGAAGGAGGAACTAACATACACATGAAAAACTTTGCTAAAGGAGCATTTTTCTTAGTACTGTTTGGTTACTTGTCATCTGCAATGTCATGGCAATGGTTAATGTCAATTGACACACACTGGTTTAGTACATTATATGGATGGTTTGTATTCTCAGGAATATGGATTTCTGCAACAATCTTCATTTTACTTCTTACTTTCTGGTTGAAAGGACAAGGATACTTGGAGTTTGTGAATGAATCACACATTCACGATATGGGGAAATGGATGTTTGCAATTAGTTTCTTGTGGACGTACTTGTTCTTCTCTCAATTTATGTTGATTTGGTATGCTGATATTCCAGAAGAAGTAACTTATTACTTAGATAGATTTGGAAACTACAAGTTTATCCTGTGGACTACGGTTATCATCAACTTTGTAGTGCCTATCGTACTATTAATGTCAAGAGAAGCAAAACGAAGCAGACTTACGATTACTATAATTGGTTCAGTGTTATTTATATTCCACTGGGTAGATGTATTTATTTTGGTAATGCCAGGAACGGTATTCGATCACTGGGCAATTGGATTCTTAGAAGTAGGAATGTTCTTAGCTTTCTTAGGGATGTTCATTTTTACAGTTCTCAGAACATTGTCAAAAGCACCCTTGTTGGTTAAGAATCATCCTTATTTGGAAGAGAATTTACATCAACATACGTAATTAGTAGATAACAGAAGAAAGATTAATAATTAGAAGGAAGATTAAATAAAAGAGAAATGAAATTTATAATTTTAATAGTAATAGTTTTAGTTATCATAGCGGCTGCTCAACTTATGAAGGTTTATGAGCTATCCTCAAGACTAAGAAATAAGGACGAAGCTGACATTACTCCAAGTGAAACTAAGTTCAATGCAGGAATGTTATTGCTCTTTTATTTGGCGTTGATGATTTCTTCTACTTATTTGTTCATTGTTTATGGAGCAAGACCTGGTTTAGGACCATCAGCTTCTGAGCATGGTGAAAGTGTTGACTTTTTGTATGATGCTAACTGGATTATTCTCCTTGTTGTTTTTTACTTAACACAAACTTTATTATTTGTATTTGCAATTAAATACCAACAAAAACAAGGAAGGAAAGCAGTGTTTTTTGCTCACTCTACAAAATTAGAGCTTGTTTGGACTATTATTCCAGCTGTTACTTTAGCAGGAATTATTATTGGAGGGCTTACCGTTTGGAATGACATAACTGCTAAAAAAGAAGATTCAAAAGTAATTGAGATTTATGCAAAACAATTTGACTGGACAGTAAGATATTCAGGTGAGGATAATACGCTTGGAAATGCTGATTTTAAATTGATTGAAGGAAATAATCCGTTGGGAGTTGTAACTTCTGATTTAATTAAACAAAAACAGCACGTTTGGGATTCAATTATTGGCGATATGCAAAAGACAATTGATACCGAAGGAGATTTAATTCCAGATGATAAATTGTCTGAAATGAAATCTAAAATTAAAAGATTAAAAAGACAAATAGGAAGGTTAGAACCCCTAAAAAGAGCTCAAACAGACTCAATGGATATGGCAGCCAATGATGATGTAATTGTAAAGGAATTGTACCTAATCAAAGGACAAGAATATGAGTTTGAATTCAGATCAAGAGATGTAATACATTCCGCACTGTTCCCTCAGTTTAGAGCTCAAATGAACTGTGTACCAGGAATGGTAACTCGTTTTTCTTTCAAGCCAATTATGACTACTGCTGAAATGAGAAAAGATCCTGTAATAGAAAAAAAGTACAAGGTTTTAAATAAGAAAAGAGCTGCAGAAGGTAAAGAAGAAGTTGAGTTTAATTACTTGTTATTGTGTAATAAAATTTGTGGTTCATCGCATTACAATATGCAATTGAATGTTGTAGTTGTTGAATCTCAATCAGAGTTTGATCAATGGTATAAGGAGCAAAAAGAGAAAAAGAGTTTTCCAGTATTAGCTGGTTTAGTAGCTCCAAAAGCAGTAGAAGAAAAACCTGAATTGGTTGATACAGCAGCACCAATTGTAGTTGGTAATCCTGGATAAAGAGTAAAATAATAGTACAGATTAAAGAAATTTTCAGAATAATATAGATTTATAAAGAAAAATGGGAGCACACACACACGAAGAAGGACACCACCATCACGAAAGTTTTATAACTAAATACTTATTTAGTCAAGACCACAAGATGATTTCCAAGCAATTTTTATTAACTGCTATGTTCATGGGAATTATTGCAGTAATTCTTTCGGTATTATTCCGATTGCAGATTGCATGGCCAGATGAGCAATTCGCAGCGATGAAATTTTTCCTAGGAGATAGTTATTTAAATGATGCCGGTTTACTTAAGCCAGACAGATATTTAGCCATTGTGACTATCCACGGAACAATCATGGTATTCTTTGTATTGACCGGAGGATTGAGTGGTACGTTTAGTAACTTACTTATTCCGCTTCAAATTGGAGCAAGAGATATGGCGTCAGGATTTTTAAATATGCTTTCCTTCTGGTTTTTCCTTATTTCAAGTGTAATCATGGTAATCTCATTAGGAATTGAAGCTGGTCCTGCTTCTGCAGGATGGACAGTTTATCCGCCATTGAGTATTTTAGAAAAAGCGATACCTGGTTCAGGATTAGGAATGACATTATGGTTATTGAGTATGACTATTTTCGTTGCTTCTTCGTTATTAGGATCGCTAAACTATATTGTAACGATTATTAACTTAAGAACAATAGGAATGAAAATGACAAGATTGCCTCTAACTATTTGGGCATTTTTTGTAACAGCAATTCTTGGTGTTTTATCGTTTCCAGTACTGGTTTCTTGTGTTCTTTTATTATTGATGGACAAAACATTTGGAACGAGTTTCTACTTATCTGATATATTCATCGGAGGAGAAGCATTAGACGCATCTGGAGGTTCTCCAATTCTATTCCAACACTTATTCTGGTTCTTAGGACATCCTGAAGTATATATCGTTTTACTTCCTGCATTAGGAATTACTTCTGAGATTGTATCCACTAACGCCCGTAAACCAATTTTTGGATACAGAGCAATGATTGGTTCAATCTTGGCAATTGGTTTCCTTTCGTTTATCGTTTGGGGTCACCACATGTTTATTACTGGAATGAATCCATTTATTGGAGGGATTTTCGTATTTACAACCTTATTGATTGCAATCCCATCTGCGGTAAAAGCATTTAACTACATAACAACACTTTGGAAAGGTAATATCCGTTACACACCAGCCATGTTGTTTTCTATTGGATTAGTATCTACATTTATTACTGGAGGACTTACTGGTATAATTTTGGCAGACGCTACACTTGATATTCCAGTTCACGATACTTATTTTGTGGTTGCTCACTTCCATATTGTAATGGGACTGTCGGCAATTTTCGGAATGTTTGCGGGAGTTTATCATTGGTTCCCTAAGATGTATGGGAAGATGATGAATAAGAAGTTAGGATTTGCCCATTTCTGGTTGACTTTGATTGGAGGTTACGGGGTATTCTTCCCAATGCACTTTGTTGGATTAGCAGGAGCACCAAGAAGATATTATTCGAATACAGAATTTCCATTTTTAGATCACATTCAGGATTTGAATGAAGTTATTACTGTATTTGCTATCATTGGAGGATTGGCTCAACTCTTATTCTTCTACAATTTCTTTTATAGCATTTATAATGGAAGAAAAACTTCTAAGAATCCATGGAAATCTAACACATTGGAATGGACAACTCCTGTTAATCCTGGTCATGGAAACTGGGATGGTCCCTTGCCAATTGTTCACAGATGGCCTTATGACTATAGTAATCCAGAACATGATGTGGATTTTGTGCCACAAGATGTTCCTCTTAAAGAAGGAGAGCACGGTCACTAAATTTGATTTAATTAATTTGCAAAGCCATTCGGAAACGAGTGGCTTTTTTTATTATTTCAAATTTTCAATAGGGGTGTTTTCGAATAGGGTTGTCTTATTTATATAAACGCAAACCAAACCCTATGAAAATTAAAAACTTAAAGTGTTTAACTATTCTATTCTTTTTAAATTTAAGTGTCTTCAGTCAAGAATTAACGCAAACCGTTAAAGGAAGAATAACTGATAAGGATTCAAAAGCAACAATAATTGGAGCTAATGCAGTGATTTTGGCTTCCGATCCTGTTTTAGGAGCAACTACTGATGTTGAAGGATATTTCAGTATTGAAAAAGTTCCAGTAGGAAGAGTAAATGTTAGAATTAGTGCAATGGGGTATGAAACCCAAGTAATCCCAAATGTGATAATCGAATCAGGAAAAGAAACTAATTTGACCATAGAATTAGTCGAATCAATTGAATCAATGAACGAATATGTTGTTTCTGGAAAAGATGATGGAGAAGCTGAGAACGAGATGGCTATAGTTAGTTCTAAAACACTTACGACTGAAGCTACAGGAAGATATGCAGGATCATTAAATGATCCAGCCAGAATGGTAACTGCTTTTGCAGGAGTCGTTGGAAATCCATCTGGGGACAATGATATTGTGGTAAGGGGAAACTCACCAAGAGGAATTTTATGGAGATTAGAAGGAATTGAAATTCCAAATCCTAATCATTTTGGGTCTGAAGGGTCCAGTGGAGGCCCGGTGAATACACTTAATGGTTCAATGTTAGGTAATTCAGATTTTTTCTCAGGTGCTTTTGCCCCCGAATATGGGAATGCAATTTCTGGTGTTTTTGATTCAAAATTTAGAGTTGGAAATCACGATAAACGAGAATATGCATTCTCTGTGGGAGTTCTGGGGTTAGATGCAACTCTTGAAGGACCATTTTCTAAAAACTATAATGGTTCTTATTTAGTAAACTTTAGATATTCTTCTTTGGATTTATTGGATCAATCGGGGTTAATTGACTTTGGTGGAGTTCCAAAGTATTACGATGGTTCTTTTAAATTGAATCTGCCAACTGGATTTGCTGGAAATTTCGTAGCTTTTGGTTTATTTGGGAGAAGCTCAATTAAACAAGAGTTTGGAGAAGGGGATGGAGAGGATGAAATAATAACGGATAAAACTCTTTTTAATGCCGGGATGTCTGTTTTTGGATTAAAACATTTTTATAGTTTAAATGAAAGGTCTTACATCAAATCTTATGTCTCCGTCTCAAATGCCTTTAATGGAGCGGATGAAAAAGTGTTGGATTCGGGGAGCCAAGTATTTCGTCAGAACTACAAGGATAACATCAATGAAAATCACGCTCGAATCTCCACTTCTTTTAACACTAAGTTTAATGCCAAACACACTTTGAATGTAGGTGTTATTTACACCCAATCCTTTTTTGACATGAAAGCAGTAGAAACTTATTCTTCTGGAGTTTCTGAAACTTTTATAGATGACAAAGGAAATGGAGGGATTATTCAAGGATATAGTTCTTGGAAATATAGAATAAAGGAAGACTTGACCTTAGTAAGTGGATTGCATTATACTGAATTGCTTTTTAGTAAAACGAAATCCATTGAGCCTCGTGCAGGATTGAGATGGAACTTGAACGAAAGACAGTATTTGACTTTAGGAACTGGATTGCACAGCAGAGCTGAAAATTCTTCAGTTTACTTTGCAAATACAAGCGATGATGTTTCAAAAGTAGAATCAGCAAACAAGAACTTAAAATTAACGAAATCGGCTCATTTTGTTGTTGGATTTGGTCACCAAATCAATGAAAATATTTCGCTAAAATCTGAGATTTATTATCAGCATTTGTACGATGTGCCAGTAGGGACTGAAGTGTCAAATAGATTTTCTTTGATAAATACAACAGGAGGTTATTCAACTGACCCACTGGTTTCAGAAGGGACTGCAAGAAATTATGGGATTGAATTGACACTGGAAAGATCTTTTGCAAAGAATTATTATTATATAGTTACAGGGTCTTTGTACGAATCAAAATACACACCGCTTGATAATGTGGAGTACAATTCCAGATTCAATGCAAACTATGCAGGGAACATTCTATTTGGAAAAGAATTTAAGTTGCGTTCAGCTAAGAATAATAAAACCCTTGCATTAAACTTAAAAGCTACCTTGATAGGAGGAAATAGATATACTCCAATTGATTTGGAGAAATCTATTGCAGCTGACCAAACAGTATTAGATTTTGATCAATTGAACGAGGCCAAACTGGATGATGTGTTTATGATGAATTTGGCATTGGTATACCGAGTGAACAAGAAAAAAGTAACTCATGAATTTAAAATTGATATTCAAAATGTAACTAATAATCAGGCAGTGGTTGGATATTATTTTGATAATGATGATCAACGAATAGAATCCTTTCCCCAGTTATCTATTCTTCCGAATATTATGTATGTGATTAAATTTTAAGTGTAGTTCAGAAATGCATTTTTAGGCGACCTCTAATATATTTAGTAGTTTTGTGCATCTTAAGATGTACGACCAATCAAACATATTAGAGGGCTTAAAATTAAAAGACGAGAAATCTTTTGAATTACTGTTTAAGACTCATTATGAATCCTTAGTTCGATTTGTCTATAAGTATTTGAATGATATTGAGGAATCAGAGGAAATCGTTCAAGATACTTTCTACACTTTGTGGGAAAAATCCGAGACTATTACCATTCAATCGAGTATTAAATCCTATTTGTTTCAAGCAGCCAGAAATAAATCGTTGAATTCCATTAAACACAGAAATGTAAAGCAAAAATATGCTGATGCTGTTCTGAATTCTGATTCAGAATTTTCGGAGGAAGGCTCTATGGAAATGGAGGAGCTTCAAGATAAAATTAATGAGGCTCTGGAGATGCTACCTCCAAAGTGTCGACAAGTTTTTGAATTAAGCCGATTTGAAGAAAAAAAGTACCGAGAAATAGCCGAAGAGCTAAATATTTCAATAAAGACTGTAGAAAACCACATGGGTAAAGCTCTTGGTCTTTTGAGAACTTCTTTAAAGGAATATTTGCCTATCTATTTGGCGCTCGTTTTAGAAATCATAAAAAAATAAGACAAAGAGTAGGGGTGTTTTGTTCCTAAGTTGTCTTAGTAATAGAGAAACTATGAATACTCATTCAGAACATACCGTAAATACTGAGTTACTTGCTAAATATTTTAGCGGAGAAGCAACTGATACTGAGATTAAAATCATTGAAAGCTGGAGAGATTCTTCCTTAGAATACCAGAAAGAGTTCAATGAATATAAGTTGGTTTGGGTGGATACTGGAGTTTTGAAAGAAGAGTTAAATCCTTCTATTGAGATCAATACAAATAGAGCATGGAAAAAAATTCAAAATAGAATAGGATCTACTAAAACAGTAAAATTAAATCCTAAGTACAATTGGAAATTTGTAATGAGGATTGCAGCAGTTGTAGCTATTGTATTTGGTGGAATTTGGGCGATTCAAAATAACACAGACTCCCCAATTGAAAATCAATTGTTAGCTTCTAACGAAGTTGTGAATTTTACTTTTAGTGATTCATCCAAAATAGTATTGAACAAAAATGCAAAAATCACTTATCCAGAAAAATTTGAAGGTAAGGAAAGAAAGGTTAAGCTGAGTGGTGAAGCACATTTTAGCATCACACCTGATAAAGAAAAGCCATTTATAATTGAAGTGGATAAGGCAACTGTCAAAGTATTAGGAACTTCATTTGTTGTAAAAGAAATGAAAGAAGATTCATTGGTTAAAGTGCTGGTTGAGAGTGGTAAAGTGAAGTTTGAATATAAGAACGAAAAAGTAATTTTGACAAAAGGAATGTCTGCCTCGCTGGATTTGAGAACCGAAAAAATAAAGGTGGATTCTAAAGAAGATGTAAATATCGGAGCTTGGAAAAGCAAGAAATTACTATTCCGTAGTACTGAAATTAGTGAAGTGTTTGCACAAATTGAAGATTTGTATGGAGTTACTATTCAAGTTGAGAATCCACGAATTTTAGATTGTGAATTGTCTGCAACATTCGATA
>JBMYYT010000013.1:0-20979 GCA_049609665.1 Flavobacteriales bacterium
TTATATAGTTTACCTACAATAGTAGAGATATTTGCTTTGAAATACCCATTCCCTATAATCAAAGCACCCATTCCTAAAAACAACATACTTTCAGTACCACCAATTATAATGAATTCCCCGATTACCATTAGCACAGCACCAAAAAGAACGGCATATCTGTATCCTAAAAACCTATCCGCCATATTTCCACCTAGTATAGGAGCTGCATAGACTAAACCTGTGTAAGCACCATAAATCAATGAAGCTTCGGCATCCCCTTTCATTAGTGATTTAACTAAATAAAGTGTTAAAAGTACTCGCATACCATAGTAACAGGATCTCTCCCACATTTCTGAGAAGAATAATGTCATTAATCCTTTTGGATGTCCAAAAAGCCCTGAATTGTCTGATTCGGTTAAATTATCAATTGTTTCTGAAGTCATAATAATTATATTGTTTTTTTTTGTTAAGTCTCTAAATTAAGACAATTTTTCATTTTCCAAACTCAATTTGTAAATAAATAAGTTGAGTTTCGGGAATAAGTAAATATTCTTGTATTTTTAAAGCATGAAAAAAATCACACTATTCTTAGTAGCATTAGTTGTTTTGAACTCTTGCGATAATCAATACGAATCCAACAAAAACCAAGCCGAAAAAATGGAAGTTTCTGAAATAAAAGATGCACACTCTTATGCTCAATTTGATAAAGCTTACACAACCCATGTCCATCTTAATTTAACGGCTGATTTTGAAAATAAAATTCTAAAAGGAATTGCGGCTCATACCATTCAAAACAATAATTCCAATGAAATAATATTTGATACCAAGGGATTGAATATTGAAAAAATAATCACTAATGACGAAGGGAAAGAAGTTGAATTTTCTCTAGGAAAAGAAGATACTATTCTGGGGCAACCCCTTTCGGTAATGATAACTCCAAATACAACACGAGTTGAGATTCATTATTCAACTAATCCTTCTTCATTTGCGGTTCAATGGTTATCTCCTCAACAAACTGCTGATAAGACTCATCCATTTCTATTTACTCAAGGTGAGGCAATTTTAACCAGATCATGGATTCCTATTCAAGATTCTCCGGGGAATAAAATAACCTATTCAGCTAAATTAAAAGTGCCAGATTCATTAACCGCGGTTATGAGCGCAAAAACTATGAGTCAAAAATCAGGTGAGTATGAGTTTGAAATGAAACAGCCTATTCCTTGTTATTTAATAGCCTTGTCAATTGGAAAATTGGAATATCAATCTTTAGGCAAAAGATCTGGAGTTTATGCTGAGCCTTCAATGATTGATGCTTGTGCCAAAGAATTTGAAGATTTGGAAAAAATGATTGATGCTGCCGAAAGCCTTTATGGGCCTTATGCTTGGGAACAATATGATGTGATTGTGTTACCTCCAAGTTTCCCATTTGGTGGAATGGAAAATCCAAGATTGACTTTCGCTACACCGACAATTATTGCAGGAGATAAATCCTTAACCTCATTAATTGCACATGAGTTGGCTCACAGTTGGTCGGGTAATTTAGCCACTAATGCGACTTGGGATGATTTTTGGTTGAATGAAGGATTTACGGTTTATTTTGAAGGAAGAATTATTGAAGAGTTATATGGAAAGGATTATGCGGATATGCTTTCAAAGTTAAGCTATCAAGGGCTTTTAGGAGAATTGAAGCATTTACCTGCTGAAGATACAAGACTTAAATTAGATTTGGAAGGAAGAGATCCTGACGATGGAATGTCAGCAATTGCTTATGACAAGGGATGTTTTATGTTGATGATGATTGAAGAAAATGTGGGAAGAGAAAAGTTTGATTCTTTTTTGAAAACCTATTTTGATCATTTTAAATTTAAAAATCTTAATACCGAAGAGTTTCTTGCTTACATAAATAAAGAATTACCTGAAACTCAAAAATTGAATCTGAAAGAGTGGATATACAAACCTGGTTTACCGGATAATTATCCAAAAATAGAATCAGATAAATTTGCAAAAGTGGAGGCTAATTTCAAAAACAAAACCTATTTAAGTAATCCTGAAACCACAAAGGATTGGACAACACATGAATGGTTGCATTTTATCGGGAATATTGATTCTACGTGGAGCGTTTCAGATTTTAAAGATGCCGATACCCAGTTTGATTTTACCAACTCAACAAACTCGGAGATTGCCGCTGCATGGTTTGAGAAGTCTATTCGAGGAGGATATTCTGATGTTTATGCATCTGCAGAAAAGTTTTTGATAAAAGTAGGAAGAAGAAAATTTTTGACTCCATTGTACACAGCGTTCAAGGAATCGGGGAAATTGGACTTAGCTAAATCAATTTATGTTAAAGCAAGACCAAATTATCACTTTGTTTCTACCAATACAATGGACAAATTACTATCTTTCAGTAATTAATATTTCAAATACGTACACTATTCTGTTACTTTTTCAAGTTATAGAGTTTAAAAAAGAGAAAAGACATTTATGAAAAATATATTTATGGCACTGGCGATACTTTCGTCAATCAATGGTTTAGCACAAGACACTACTACTAACAAACAACACAAAGGTTTACTTTGGGAAATCAAAGGAAACGGATTAAAAGAAACTTCTTACTTATACGGAACAATGCACGTAAGTGGAAGAATTGCCTACCATTTGGGCGAAGAGTTTTTTGCAGGACTTAATTCAGTTGATGCTATCGCATTGGAATCTAATCCAATTATCTGGTTGGATGAAATTGTGAATTCCAGGTATGCAGATAACTATTTGGGAAGATATGGTATAGAAAGACAAACTTACAGAGGTTTTTATAAAAAGGCTTTTGAAGTAGAAGTTCCAAAGAACAAAAATTATGCACGGGCGCTTTCCTCCAATCACTATTTAGCTAACTGGATGCTTTACAGAGAAAATGCAAGGAATAAAGAGTTTGAAGAAGATACTTTTTTGGATATGTTTATTTATCAATCTGGGAGTAAAAACAGCAAGCCGGTATATAGTTTAGAAGAATTTGAACAATCAAGAGTTTTCTCAATGATGTCGCAAATTCCTGATGTAGAAAAGAAGGAACGATCGGAATGGTATAAAAAATTGACGAAAGAAAAAGGATACTATGAGATATTGGAAGATGCCTACAGAGATCAAGATTTGGATATGTTGGATTCGCTTCAAGCAGAGACTTCTTCAGTGAACTCTATGAAATATATGCTGTATATGAGAAACGAAATCATGGCAGATAACATTGATTCAATCGTTCAAGCCGGAACAAGTTTGTTTATTGGAATAGGTGCTGCTCACCTTGCTAATGATAAAGGAGTAATTGGTTTGTTAAGAAAAATGGGCTACACTGTTGAACCAGCAACTCGAACTATCTCTGATAAAGCAAGAGATGAAAAGGAAAGATTAAGCAAGATGAAAAAGCCATTACCTTTTTCAAATACTTTCAAAAATGAATTTTTTACCCTTAAAGTTCCAGGGACTGTTTACGAAACTCCGGGAAGCGATTATGAAAGACAGTTTTTTTCTCCAGAATTAACAAACGGTACTTTTTATACTTTTAGAATCATTAGTACTTATGGATTTTTTAAGGGAGCTCAAAACAAAGATTATAAATCAAAAATTGATAGTCTGTTGTTTGAGAATATTCCCGGTAAAATAGAATCGAAAAAAGATGTTACAAAGAATGGATACGAAGGCCTGGATATTTTAAATAAAACTAAATCAGGAGATTATCAAAGATATCAGATTTATTTTACGCCAACCAATATCTTATTGTTTAAGATGGGAGGGAAAGATGATTTTGTAAAAAAGGAAAGTGATAAGTTTTTTGGAAGTTTGGAATTAACACCTTTAACCTCTAAATGGGCAACAGCTTCAACCATAAAGAATGATTTTTCTGTTCAAATGCCTTCTTACCATCATGTAAAAGGGAATACAAAAGCAACTTCAATGTATTCTCATCCTGAAATTGAGGGGTATGATAGTAAAACTAAAACCTATTATTTTCTTAAAAGAGCTTCATTGCACGATATGAGATTTATTGAAGAAGACAACTACGAATTGGATAGAATTCCGAGAAAATTTTGTAAAGAATTAAAAATTGATTCTGTTGATACTTGGCAGGATTCTACAACAAAATATCCTACAGGATATGGATCTGCCCGAACTGCTGATAGCAGTTATCTCTCAATGAAAGTTGTAATCAAAGGAGCTTATTATTATTTGTTGGCAACTGTTTCGTCTCAAGAAATTAAAGAAAACAAGTTTTTCAATTCATTTAAATTTGGCTCCTTTAAGTATAAATTCCCTTTTGAAGCAAGAATTGATTCAACTTTAAATTTCAAAGTAACTTCAAATTATATTTCTCCAAACCCTTATTCTCAAATGATAAGAAAAGGATATGAAAAAAGAAGAAATAGAAAAGAAACGGAAGATAAATCCTATTTATCAAAACGGAAGTCAGAAACTTATTATTCAGAGAATTACGAAAGAGTTAATGTTGAGTATGATAAATTTCACCGTTATAAATTTGTAAAGCATATTGATACTATTTTTAATAGAGAAACCAAGAATTTTGCGAAAAGAAAGGATATGGTTTTACTAAAATCTATGAAAGGTAAAGATGGAGATTTTGATTTTGTAGACGCTTATTTCACTGATACAAACTCAACAAGAGTTATTAGAAAGAAATACATTATTGATAGAGGAACAATGTATACATTGACCACCAATCTGGATTCGATAAGCCAAGATTCAAAGTTTATCTCAGAATTTTACAATTCGTTTACACCATACGATACCACTGAGCAATTAAAAATAACTGAAAGTAAATCAGATCTGTTTTTTAATGCGTTAAAATCAAGAGATAGCTTGGAAACAGAAAGAGCTATGAAGTCTGTTATTTCTACCTTGATATTCGAAGATGAAGATGCTCCAAGAATAATGGATGTTATTTCGAATTATGATTTTCCAACAAAACATTTGGAGTCAAAAGTTCAATTGATTACTGATTTAGGTGGATTGAAAGATAAGAGAATTGCACCATTCTTGACTCAATTGTACGATAAATCGGAAGATACTGCTATGTATCAAATAGCTATACTTAAAGGGCTTTCAAAACAGAGAACCAAGGCTTCTACGAAAGAGATGGTAAGACTGATTGAAAAAGATATTCCATTAAGTAGTTCAAGTTGGGGAGTGTCATCCATGTTCTATAGTTTTTATGATTCCTTAGAATTAACTAAACATTTATACCCCTCTTTATTGGATTATACGTTTGTTGACCCTTACAAGAGACCAATTTATGATTTGATGATTAGAGCTGTTGATAGTAATAAACTTAAAGCAAGAACATACCGCAAAGAATACAAGCAAATATTGAGAGAGGCCAAGATTGAGTTGAAAAAACAGATTAGCTCTGAGCAAACATCCCAAGCTAAAGAAGAAGATAATAGCAGTTATTATTATTCAAATTACAAGAATCAAGGAAATTACAAATTGGTTCGTTACGCAAGATTGTTGATGCCTTATTATAAAAAACCTGCTGTAAAAGAATTTTTCACTAAGATGAAGAAGGTTCAAGACTACGAAGTTCAAACTAATATCAATTGTATGTTAGTTAGCAGAGGTGTTTCAGTTGACCCTTCAATTTGGAATCACCTTGCTGAAGATGTAGTTAATAAAGTGTACTTGTATCGAAATTTAAAAGAGATAGGAAAATTAGAGTTGTTTCCGAAAGAGCATCTTTCACAAGAAATGATTTGTAAATCAATCTTGTACGACCGAGGATTTAACTTTAAAAAAGATTCTTTAGAATTTATCAAAAAAGTAAACTGTAAAAGGAGAAGAAGGATATGTATATTTCTTCAAGAGTAAGGGAGAAAAGGACGATAATTGGGAGTTAGATTTTATTGGGTTACAACCAATAGACACGACCAAAGTTAATGTGCGAGGTAATTTTAAAGATAAAAGGAATAAGATAGGTAAAGACAAAGATATTGAAGAGTTTATCGAGGAAAAACTCAGAGAAATTAGTGTTAAAGGTCACCCAAGAGCGGACGAAAGTGAAAATCGATATGGATATGGGGGCTACAACTTTTTTTAATACCTTAGTGTATAAATAAAAAGAGCTATTGAAACTTCCTGAAAACAACATTCAACGTTGGGTAATATTTTTGTTTGATACAGGTGCAACACTGTTTGCACTCTTTCTTGCCTATGCGTTGCGTTTTGATTTTTTCAATTCTCAACAAGATTTTACAGAGGAGTTCTATGTATTAAAAACATCGCTTCCTTTCTTTATAGGAGTTCGTGTTTTACTGTTTTACTTCGGAAAAACTCATGCAGGCATAATTCGATATACCAGTACGGAAGATGCGAAAAGGATTTTTTATGTAGTCACAGCAGGTACTGTAATTTTTATTCTTTTCAGCTTTGTCCGTTTTTATGCTATAGACGATAAATTTTTTCTACCAAGACCTATCATTGCAATTGAGTATCTTCTTACATTATTCTTTATGATTGCTGCAAGAATAGCAGTAAAATTAATCTATCACGAAGGAAAAAAAGATTCAGGAGAAAATATTGAAAACGTAATCATTTATGGTGCTGGAGAGATGGGGAGTATTGTTTATCGAACTTTTAATGAATCGGCAAAGATTAACCAAAAGGTAGTTGCTTTTGTTGATGATAGCTCAAAAAAATCGGGAAACTTATTACTTGGAACCAAAGTATATCAAAGTGATAAATTTGCTGAAATTGTAAAAAAATATAAAGTTCAAAAAGTGATTATCGCTATTTTGAATCCTTCTAATATCAATAAAAACAGAATGTTAGATGAAGCGCTCAACTTAGGTGTAGAAATCATGAATGTGCCACCCGTTGAGAATTGGATCAATGGTCAAATTAATTTTAATCAAATCAAGAAAATTAATGTTGAAGATTTATTGGGCCGAAAGGAAATTCAGTTAGACAAGGATAAAATTAATGAATCGATTTCTAATAAAGTGGTTTTGGTCACTGGTGCTGCGGGCTCGATAGGAAGTGAGTTGGTGAGGCAGTTGTTGAGTTTTTCTCCCTCCAAAATTGTGTTATTGGATCAAGCTGAGTCGGCTTTGTATGACATTGAGCAAGAACTTATTGAGCAAAGCAGTTCATTGGAAATAGTAGTTGGCGATATTTCTAATCTTATTCGAATAGAAAAAGTATTTTCTCACTTCAAGCCTTCGGTGGTTTATCATGCTGCGGCATACAAACACGTTCCTTTGATGGAAGAAAATCCATGTGAAGCGATTGATACAAATGTGAGAGGAACTAAAAATTTGGTTGAACTTTCGGATAAATACAAAGTAGAAAAGTTTGTGATGGTCTCAACGGATAAAGCGGTTAATCCAACAAACGTAATGGGAGCATCCAAGCGTATTGCTGAATTGATAGCACAAAACAAAAATAAGGATTCTCAAACGGCATACATTACAACCAGATTTGGTAATGTGTTAGGTTCCAATGGTTCTGTAATTCCATTATTCAAAAGACAGATAGAAAAAGGAGGTCCAATCACTGTTACCCACAAAGAAGTTACCCGATTTTTCATGACCATTCCCGAAGCTTGCCAACTTGTATTAGAAGCAGGAATAATAGGAAGTGGAGGAGAGATATTTGTGTTTGATATGGGAGATTCTGTTAAGATTATTAACTTAGCCCACCGGATGATTAAGCTCTCAGGTTTCGAACCCGAAGAGGAGATAAAAATTAAAATAACTGGACTTCGCCCTGGAGAAAAATTGTACGAAGAGGTGTTGAGCGATAAAGAATCTACAATGCCAACTCACCATCCGCAAATCCTAATTGGGAAAACAAGAGCTATTGAGGAAGATATAGAAGAAAGGATTAACAGATTGATTGAAGTATCTATGAATCAGCAAAACGTGGAAACAGTGAAAGAAATGAAGCAAATTATACCTGAATTCGTGAGTAATAACTCTGTTTTTGATAAATTGGATACTTAAAAAGGTAAATTATTAAGAATTAGAAAATAAGCTCTTATACCATGAATAAATCAATAAAAACCAAGTTACAAGTAAGATTCAATGATTTGGATATGGCAGGACACGTGCACAATTCGGAGTATTTGAATTATTTTGAAATAGGTCGAATTGATTATTTTAATCAGGTAATTACGGATAATTGGAACTGGAAAGAAAAAGGAATTTTGGTTGCGAGAAATGAGGTTGATTATTTAAAACCCACTCATTTTTACGATTCTATTTTTGTTGAAACTTCATGTGAAAATATCGGTAAGAAAAGCTTAACCCTTACCTACAAAGTATTTAGTGACAAGGATAGCGTAAAAAAATTATGCGCAACAGGCAGAAGTATTTTAGTGTGTTTTGATTTTGAGCTAAATCAATCCGTTGAGGTTTTTGAAGAGTGGAGGAAGGCTTTGGAGGATTAATTATTTAATTTTTTAACAATGAAAATATTTTTGAAATGGTTACTTAGAACATCAATTTTATTGATTGGAATATCGCTAATAACCATTTTAACTTTAACTGATGATTTTGACAATTCTCGAATACCAAAAATCATATTAGTTTTAGTTGGAGGGATTTTATTCTTGAGCTTATTTTTTTATTTATTGGAAGTGAAAATTATTCCATGGCGAATTAAAAAATTGAATCAAAAGATTATTAGAACGTTTGACGCAACAGAAATTTCTACAAATTGCGCTCGATTTACTCTTGGTTCCTATGAATTTTATTCAGTAATTCATATTAGTTTGACCTTGTCTCAATACGGAGGAGGTCGTGAATTTATTCATTTTCACATCCCTAAAAATCAAATAGATAGTGCAGTAATAAAGCCTAAATTTAAACTCAAGAACTCCAATGTCAATGGCATTGAAACCTACATTGTCTTTGAAACAAACGGTTTAGGAATAAACTTTGCAAAAAAAAGAATTGAAAACAAAATTAAATAATGTTGTCATTTTAATATTAATTTCTCAAAATCAGCAAACAAACTTTCATTTTTATTTTTGTTGTACCAGATTTGCAAGTCTTTTTTGAAATCAGCATCTAAACTTCCATGTTCTTTTTTATAATCTAAGACCATCTGAGCAGCAATGGTTGGTCGAGGTCCCCAAGTTGAGTTAACCGTATCATTTTGAATCTGAATTAATTTAGGAATAGCTTGATTTCCATTGGTTAAGAACTCATCCATTAGCTCCATGTTTTTGTCTCTCAGCACGATTCTTAATTCGATGTTGTCGTTTGCTTCTGCCAATTTGTTGATTGCAGGAAGATTTTGAGCAGCATCTCCACACCATCCTTCCGAAATTACCAACCATGTCGTAGGTTGATCGATAGACTTGATTTTGTTTTCAATTTCGAGAGGCAATTTGGTAGTTTTATCCAATCGTTTCATTCTACTGTTGTTCAGTTTGCTATAATCAACCAAAGCTTGAGAGCCACCTTCAGTAGTCGATTTATTTTCTTCTAATAAGTTAGATACGAGTTCTCTATATTCTTGATAGCTTAAACTCGTTTCAAGACTTTCTTTGATTAAATTCATTTTGTTTTCCATATTCAAGTAAACGAAGGATTTTTAAAATTCTTACAAAGTATATTTTATTGTTAAGTCTTGTTTAAAAATCCAATTTCTTTTGCTCCACAATTCTTATTAAAGTAAATTCGTTCTTGATAAAATAGATAGATATGGCACGTCAATTTCAGGAAACAAAGGTTAAAAAGAAAAGCAGATTTTCTAAGATTATAAAAAGAGTTGGAATTACAATTCTGTTATTACTCATTGTTCTTATTTCTCTTCCATTTATTTTCAAAGGAAAATTGGTGGAGATTGTAAAACAGGAGGTAAATAATGCGGTAAATGCAAAAGTAGAATGGGGAGATTTCGACTTGACCTTAATCAGTTCTTTCCCTAATTTTTCTTTTGATATTCAGGATGTTAAAGTTACAGGTGTTGATGAATTCGAGGGAGTGACTTTGGCGGATATCAAGAACACATCAATAGATTTGGATTTAATGAGTGTGATTAGCGGAGGCAAAATTAAGGTCAAGAAAATTGAAATTAATGAACCTAAAATCAATATTTTGGTCAATGGTGATTCACTTGCTAATTATGATATTGCTAAAACTGACTCTACGGCTTCAGAAGTTGAAACTCCAGAATCAACTGAACCTACTCAATATGAAATAGGGCTTAAAAATTTAAGTATTACTGATGCTGATATTACTTACACGGATGAAATAGCAAATTTATCTTCCACGGTTAGAAACATGGATTTTGAATTATCGGGAGATTTTACTCAAGATATCTATGATGCAGAGACCATTACGACAATTGAAGAACTAACTGTTTCTGAGGGTCCAGTGGATTATATGAACAAGACAAATGTTGAATTAAAAGCAGATTTGATCATCGATAAATTTGTGAAGTACACTCTAAAAGAGAATAACTTAAAACTAAATGAACTTGAAGTTGGTTTTGACGGTTGGGTTGAGTTGCTTGAGGATGCAACGAATATGGATTTGACTTTTAACTCCAAAAAAACAGATTTCAAAAGTATTCTTTCTTTGGTTCCAGCGGTATATTTAAATGATTTTTCCTCAGTAAAAACAAAAGGAAAATTTGCACTTGATGGAGAGATGAAAGGAGAAATGAAAGGAGAGAATTTCCCAAGTTTTGATTTGAATATGGAGATTGCTGATGGTTATTTCAAATATCCTGATTTGCCAAATGCAGTGGAAAACATCAATATTTCAACAAAAGTAGATCACCCACAAGGGGATTTGGATAAAATGAAAATTGACGTGAGTAAATTCAGAATGGAATTGGCTGACAATCCAATAAACGGAAACTTGAAGGTTTCAACTCCAATGTCAGACCCAAATATTTCAAGTGCCATAAAAGCTAAACTTGATTTGAGTAAATTGAAAACCGTTGTTCCTATGGAGGAAAACGAAAAGTTGAATGGACAATTAAATGCTGATTTAGAATTAGCTGGAAGATTGTCATCCATTACTAATGAGCAATATCAGGATTTTAAAGCTCAAGGAGATGTGGTAGTGAGTAAAATGCTATATACTTCCAAGGATTTACCATACGATGTAACTGTAAATTCAATGGAAATGGGATTCTCTCCTCAATATGTTGATTTGAGAAATTTGGATACAAAAATTGGGAATAGCGATTTGAAAGCAAAAGGAAAAATAGATAATATTTTGCCTTATTTGTTTAATAACGAAGTTCTTAAAGGAAATGTGATGGTAACATCAAATAAGTTGGATATTGATGATTTAACTCGTTCTGTTGAGGGAGAAGAGACTTCTACTGCAACTGAAAGTGATACAAATAGTTCTTATGAGGTAATCCGAGTTCCAGCTTATTACGATTTGAATATGACAACCGATATTAAAGAATTAATTTACGATGGGACTTCTATTGAAAATGTAAAAGGTTCAGTGGGGGTGAAAGATCAGATTGCCAATTTATCAAATGTAAGTATGGATATGTTGGATGGGAACATTGTATTGGATGGAAGCTACAATACACAAAAAAACAATCCAAAAGTGAATTTTGATTACAAAGTAAAAAACGTTGATATACAGAAAACAACGGAGTTTTTTAGTTCATTTGAAACCATTGCACCAGTTGCGAAACATTGCAAGGGTAAGTTCTCAACAAACTTGAATATATCAACTGATTTGGATAAAAATATGGAGCCTATCTATAGCTCAATAAATGGAAAGGGCGGTCTGTTTTCGAATAATTTAACAGTCGAAGGTGTTAAAGCTCTCCAGAAAATGGCAGGTATTCTTAAACTAAAGGATTTAGCTTCTCAAAACTTAAATAAATTGAAATTAGCTTTTCAACTAAAAGACGGTAGAGCTTTTGTAAACCCTTTTGATTTAAAATTATCAGGAATACCAACTAATGTAGAGGGTTCAACTGGATTTGACCAAACGATTAGTTATTTGGTAAAAATGAAAGTTCCTAAAGCAAAACTGGGTGGAAAAGCCAATGATGTAATGGGCGATTTATTGGGGAAAGTGAATATTGGAGGAAAAAAATTAGAAGTTCCCAATGTAATTCCTGTAAGTTTCAAAATAGGAGGAACTGTTACATCTCCCAAAGTTGATGCAGATTTAAAAAACAAGGCAACAAGTTATGTTACTGATTTGAAAGACAAAGTAGTTGATACAGTGAAAAAATCATTTAATGCTGAGATTGATAAAATAATGAAGCAAGCAAATGAACGTGCTCAGCAATTAAGAGATGAATCGAAAAAGCAAACTGATAAATTAAGAAGCGAAGGAAAACAAGCAACACAAAAGGCAAAGGACAAAGCTGATCAAGTTGCAAACGATGCGAAGAAAAAAGCTGATGATGAAGCACAAAAACTCTCAAACAAAGGAGGTAATTTTATAGAGAAAGCGGCTAATAAAAAACTGGCAAAAGTAGCCAAGAAAAAGGCATACGAACAAATAGAGAAAGCCAAAAAAGAAGCCTATAAGAAAGCGGAAATCCCAGAAAAACAAGCTGAGGATAAAGCCCAAAAAATAGAAGCTGAAACTGAGAAAAAGGCCCAAGCTATTATTGATGCAGCACAACAAAGAGCTGATAAATTAAAACAATAGTCAATAGATTATCGTTTAGGCATTAATTTTGTATTACTGTTGAAAAACTTGTTAATGAGAAACTTACTAATTCTACTTCTTTTATCTCCATTTGTTCTTAATGCACAGGAAGAGTGTGAGCTGCCCGACAATAAAAAAGTCAAAAAGCTTTATGAAAAAGCAATGGATCGAAAAAAAACAAAAGATTCAAAAAAGCGACTTGCTTTCATGAAAGAAGCCATCGAGGAAGATGAAACTTGTGTGCCTTGCTATTGGGAGTTGGCAAAGCGAAGTTATAGTAAAGCAAAATATAGTGGAGGATCCTACAATAAAGCAAAAGAATACTATCAAGAAGTGGAGAATTTATGTTCTGCCTACCATTCAGATTTATACTATTACTTAGGTTTAATCAACTATCAGCAAGAAAATACAAAGGAAGCAGAATCTTATTTTAAAAAGTTTGTTGAGTTTAGAGATAGCGATGAAGATAAATTTTCAAAAAATTATTTAGATAAAATAAAAGCTGCAAAATCAGTTTTACCTGAACTAAACTTTAAGAATACTTTCTTTAATAAACCCGTCCCTTTTGAACCCAAATTGGTTAATAATGTTTCAACAGAAGGAGAAGAATATTTACCAATGATTTCTGCGGATGATGAATACATGTTCTTTACTAGAGTTTATATGAAAAAGGATTTGGGAGATTTAGTTTCAACCCGAGTTGAGGAATTGGTATTAAGCAAAAGAAACTCTGCAAAAGAGGATTTTGATGGAGGAAAAGCATTACCAAAACCTTTCAATATTGGACAAAATTATGGGGGAGTATCTATATCAATCAATAATAAAGAGTTGTATTTGTGTGCCTGTAAAAAAGTTAATAATTATAACAATTGTGATTTGTTTGTTTCCAATTATGAATTCGTTCAAAATGAAAAAACAGGTAAATATTTTTACAAATGGTCGAATCTAAAAAATTTAGGATCTGCTATAAACGGAAGTTCTACCTGGGAAGCTCAACCTTCAATTTCTGCTGATGGAAAAACTTTGTACTTTGCAACAAGTCGCCCTCAAAGCAAAGGAATTGATATCTACTATTCCTCAAGAGATGAAAATGGGGAATGGAGTAAAGCAAGACCGATAGGAAGTCCTATTAACTCTGTTGGCAACGACAAAGCACCTTTTATGCATACGGATAGTAAGACTCTTTATTTTGCCTCTCAAATTCAAGGAAATAGGCGTGGAGCAGGAGATTACGATATATTTTTCACTAGACAAGGTGATGATGGAAAATGGTCTGAGCCAAAGAATATTGGATACCCAATTAATTCGAAACAAGCGGAGGATGGTTTAATTGTAAATATTACCGGTGAAACAGCTTATTTCTCTTCAAGCAGAATAAAAAATGGAGAAGGAGGGAAGGATATTTATTCTTTTGAAATACCGGAAGAAGCAAAGCCTGAAAAGGTAGTGCTGATGAAAGGGAAAATAACAGATAAAACTGGGAATCCCGTTATGAATGCAAAGTTGGCGTTGAATTACGAGGATGAATCCAAAAACAAAGAGGTTGATATAGAATCTGATGATGGAAGTTTTGCTGTAGCCATTAACATGGAAAAGAGCGAAAAAGTAATGGTAACTCTGAAACAGAAAGATGCTGCTTATCAATCAAGGTTGGTGAAATCTGAGGAAGCAACTGGTGGAGTTATTAAAGAAAAAAATATAGAAGTTAAAGAACTGAGTGAAGGTGAAAGTTTTGAGCTAAATGATATAAAATTTGAGACAAACTCCGCTGAATTATCGTCAACAGCACTATTTATTTTAGATAATTTTATTAGTTATTTAAAAGAGAACCCTTCCATAAAATTCAAAGTGGTTGGGCATACGGATAACGTTGGGAATGATTCAGAAAACCTTAAATTATCCTCAAAAAGAGCTGACGCTGTAAAGAAATATTTGATTGACAAGAATATTAAATCAACTCGAATAAAAGCAGAAGGCAAAGGAGAAACTCAACCCAAAGTTCCTAATACAAGTGAGGCAAACAAGCAAATTAATAGAAGAACTGAAATAGTTGTGTTAAGCATTTAAGATGGATTTTACCGAACTTAAAGATTTTCTGGATAGTAAAGTAATTGAATATAATACTACAGAATTTATTGAATCAGATCCGATTAGTATTCCTCACTCTTTTGATAAGAAAGAAGATATTGAAATTTCTGCTTTGTTAGTCGCTACAATTGCTTGGGGACAAAGAAAAACCATAATCAATAACGGGAACAAAATGATGGAGTTGATGGATAATTCACCTCATGATTTTGTATTAAATCACTCTGACCAAGAGTTGAAATCTTTATCAAGTTTCAAGCATAGAACATTTAACGGAGATGATTTTATGTTTTTTATAGCTCAATTAAAAAGAATTTATCAGAACTACGGAAACTTGGAGAAAGTTTTTCAGCAAGGTTTGAAACGGAACTCAATAAACTGCCTGCCAGCAATAGAAAATTTCCGAAATACTTTCTTTTATCAAATGCCAGAGGAGAATCGAAGGACTATGAAACATGTTTCAAGTCCTGCAAAAGGTTCTGCTGCTAAGAGATTAATTATGTTCCTGAGATGGATGGTGAGAGATAATTCAACTGGAGTTGATTTTGGTATTTGGAAATCTATATCACCCTCTTTGCTTTCATGTCCACTTGATGTTCATTCAGGAAATGTAGCAAGAAAATTGGGCGTATTAAACAGAACCCAAAACGATTGGAAAGCTGTGATAGAAATGGATGAGACTCTGCGTAAAATGGATCCAAACGATCCAGCAAAATATGATTTTGCCTTGTTTGGTTTAGGAGTATTTGAAAAATTTTAGATTAAATTTTTCGTAACTCCCATTTGTCTCCATCAGCAGTTAATACCCAAAATTCTTTGTTTGTCAACCTCAAAATTTTTGGTCTGATGATATCCCCATTTTGGTAAACTATTTTTACTTTTTCTTTGCTATCCACAAATTCCCAAGTAAGTGTATTATTCACTGAAATACCCAAGACTTTTACCGTATAATCACCAGTTCCTGATTTGTTGAAAGTATATTTTATACTATTGTTAGCGTCTGGTGTAAAAACATCTCCATCATTTTCAGTAATTTTTTCTACATCCCATGATCCAGTTAATCTTGCTTTTTTTGTTCTGAGGGATAAACTTGGTCCATCTTGATACTTGCAAGATTGAAGAATTGAACCAGAAAAAAATAATATGGACAGAATTAATAGGAAAGACTTTTTCATAAGCTTAAGATTGATTTTATTAAATATACAAAATAGTTTATAAAACAAAAGCCGATATCATTTGATATCGGCTTTAAAAAAATGTAATTACTACTTATTTAGCTTTATAGTTAATTTGAGTATCGTTTTCATTCTTAACCCACATTTCTTTATTTTTTAATTTTAAGATTGTAACTTCAGCTACTTCACCATCCTCATCAGTTGTCTTAATTTTCTCTTTGCTATCAGTGAATTCCCATTTGAAAGTATTTGATGATGTTGTTGTAGTACCTCCAATTGTGTATGTAGCGCTTGATTTTCCAGTACCGTCTTTTTCAAAGGTAACTAACCAACCATCCCAGTCAGTATCTTCTTTACCATCTTTGCTAATAGTCTTTTCAATTTCCCATTCTCCAGCAACTCTTGCTTTTTTAGTTCTTAATGACAATGCTGGTCCTTCTTCATACTTACATGATGAAGCTCCAAATACTAAGGCAACAGCCAGTAATAATGTTGATAATTTTAATGTTTTCATTTTTGTTTATTTTTTTGGTTTATAATAACGTTTACTTAACAAATAGTGTGCCATAAATGCTTTTGTAACATTTATTTCCAGTACAAAAGTATGGGCTAAGGAGCTATAAAACAAACTATCTGATATAAATCATAGAAATTTAACAAATATTCTGATTTTCGTAACACTGTATTATAATTATTAGATATGTTCGGTGCTATTTAAATATTTCTTTGTGTCTAATTTCAAATAAAACACTGAATAATAAGCTTTTATTGTGATTGTGATTGTTTTTAAATATTTGGCATACTCAAAACTATACTAATATTTGTTGTAAATGCAACAATAAGTATTTGGTCATTGGTCAAAACATTATTAAAGTATTTGAAACCTTTTAATGTAAGTAGCGTATTTAAGGCACTAACAACAAGGATTGTTTTGAAAAAATTATTACTAATAGCTATTTTATTATTTGCTTTTTTGAGTAACTCAAAAGCAAGTCATGTATCCTCAGCAGACCTCACTTATGAGTGCTTGGGTGGCTTAAGTTATAAGTTTACTTTGAAGATTTACAGGGATTGCTCAGGTCAATCTGTAAGTAATAGTCAAGTAATTTCTTACTCTGCACCAAGTTGCGGTCTTTCTTCTGGTTTTATAATGAATGTGGATACTTCCTATGAAATATCGCAGGTATGTGATTCACTTCTTCCTTATACAAATTGTAATTCTGGCTCTATTCAAGGAATAGAGGTTTATGTATATACAAAAACGGTTTCCTTATTAGCTTATTGTAGTGATTACAATTTTAGTATTGCAATTTGTTGCAGAAGTACTGCCCTCAGTAATTTATCCACGACAGGATTTAATTTTTATACTTCAACAACTCTTAATAATTTAGGAGGTAGATGTAACGATTCGCCTATTTTTAAAGCAGTTCCTATTTTATATACTTGTTTTTCTGAGGTAGTTAATTTCAATAATTTAGCTTTTGATGTAGAAGGTGATAGCCTTTCCTATAAGTTAGTAAGAACAGTGGGAGGAAATGGAATTAATATTCCTTATTCTCATGTTTCGCTGTCGGCTACTAATCCTTTTTTTACTGCATCTGGTATCTTATTTGATTCTGTGTCGGGTCAAATGTCATTTACATCAAATTTAATTCAGCAGGTTATGGCTACAGTTTTAATCACTGAGTATGATACCAATGGAAATGTTAAAGGAACTCACATGAGAGATTTGCATTTTATTATTATTAACTGTCCTCCACCAAAACACAATCCTTATACCACAGGAGTTAATTTTGACACTACAAATTACACCTATTTTGGGTGTTATAATGAACCCCTTTTTTTTGATGTTTATTCGGTTTCTTTTGATTCTGCGAGTCCTATAGATTTGCAATATTTTTCAAGTATACCGGGAGCTACCTTTACAACAAGAGTAAGTAATGATACTACCTTTGGTAAATTTAGTTGGAACCCTGGTAATCGTCTTGGTGATTATTATTTCAGCATCCAGACGGTTGCAAAAACTTGCCCTCTTAAAAGACAAAACATTTTTAATTATCGTATTAATTTAGATACATTTCTTCATGAATGTATAGACACAACTATATTTTTACCTCTTAATGGTTCGCTTACTATTGATAGTACTTATGTATTGGATGTAAATACTTCTGGAGTATGTAACACGGATAGAGTTCTGCTCTCCAAAAGTAATTTTAGTTGTAACGATACAGGACAAAACATAGTAAATGTGACAACTTACTATTCCAATGGAATAATTAAAACATGTAGTGCAATTGTTACTGTTGTTGATTCGGTTTCTCCCTATGCTGCTTGTGTTGACACAACTATTTATTTAAATTCCAAGGGAGAATTCACGATTGATTCAACTTTTATTCATGATACCACAATTATTTCTTGTGGAACAATATCCATGATATTGGATAAGTATAATTTTAATTGCAGCGACTTAGGTGTTAATATAGTTAGTTTAGAAGTTACTGAAGGTGCTGGTCTCAAGGATACTTGCCAAGCGATGGTGACGGTTTTAGATACAACAAAACCTAATCCTGTTTGCAAAAACATTAATGTTTATTTGGATTCTCTGGGGCAAATTTCAATTGATAGCGCATCTTTGGATAATGGAAGTACTGATAATTGCAGTGTTGCAAGTTTTGCTTTAAGTGTTTCTGATTTTGATTGTGATGATATTGGTGTAAATAAAGTTTGGATGATTGTTACTGATATTTCTGGTAATAAAGATTCTTGTCAAGGAATGGTTTCGGTTTTTGATACTTTGAACCCAATTCCTTATTGCATGGATACTACAATTTATCTTAATTCTTTTGGAGTATTTACAATTACCAATTCTTTTGTGAACAATAGAGTAACGGATAATTGTGTAGTGGATTCAATTTGGTTAAGTAAATATAATTTTGATTGTACTAATATTGGAAATGATACGATTCGCCTTTATGTAAAAGATGGAGTAGGAAATTCAGATTCTTGTATGGCTATTGTTCATGTAAGAGATACCCAGAGTCCCACAGCTATTTGCCAGAATATTTCTGTTTATCTGAATCAATTTGGAACTTCAATAATTGATAGTTCAGATATTAATAACGGAAGTTTTGATAATTGTAATATTAGAACCATAAGATTAAGCGATACTTTATTTGATTGTTCTGATATTGGGTTAAATATGATTACTATGACTGTAACAGATAGTTATGGGAATACTGGTATCTGTCAAGCCACCGTTACAGTAATAGACACGGTTCGCCCGATGGCTATTTGTAGTGACACCACAGTATATATTGATAGTCTTGGTATTGCCATTATTAATTCTAATTATATTGACAATCTTAGTTCAGATAATTGTGGGATAGATTCTATTTGGCTGAGCCAGTATAATTTTGATTGTATGGATGCTGGTGCCAATTCAATTAGTTTATATGTATTGGATTCAAGTGGAAATATTGATTCTTGTTCATCAATAGTCACAATTATTGATACGGTAAACCCAATAGCTAATTGTAACGATACAACCATTTATTTGTCTGCATCAGGAACAGTTACTATTGATAGTTCATTTATTCATGACAACACGAATGTGGGTTGTGACATTTATACAATTAAGTTAGATCAATATAATTATGACTGTGGTAATATAGGTTCAAATACTATTACAATGACAGCTACTGACATTAATGGAAACCAAAATTCCTGCCAGTCAATAGTTACCGTATTGGATACAACGAAACCCGTTGCAATTTGCCAAAACATTACAGTTTATTTGAATGCATTAGGTTCGGTAAAGATAGACAGCTCTGATATAGATAACGGAAGTACAGATAATTGTAAATTACACACCATAAAACCTAGCGATACGCTATTTACTTGTTCTAATCAAGGGATTAATTTAATTACCATGGTAGTTTCGGATAGCTCAGGAAATCAAGATTCTTGTCAAGCTACAGTAACGGTATTAGATACAGTTCGCCCGATGGCTATTTGCACTGATACAACAGTATATATTGACAGTACTGGGCTTGTAACTATCACAACCAACTTTGTTGATAATGGAAGTACGGATAACTGTAGAGTTGACTCAATGTGGTTAAGTAAATATACTTTTGATTGTCACGATACAGGAAAAGATACCATTAGTTTTTATGTTGTTGACTCAGTTGGAAATATCGATTCATGTCACTCTATTATCACAATAGTAGATACCGTAAACCCAATAGCAAGTTGTAGTGATACAACTATTTATCTATCAGCATCGGGAACAGCAACAATTGATAGCTCTTTTATCAATAGCAACTTAAATTATGGATGTGATATTTTTACAATAAAACTTAATCAATACAACTATGATTGTTCTGATATTGGGTTGAATTCAATTAGCATGACAGTTACTGATATTAATGGGAACCAAGATTCTTGCCAGTCAATAGTTACTGTGTTGGATACAACGAAACCTATTGCTATTTGTCAAAATATAACTGTTTATTTGAATTCATTCGGTTGGGTAAAAATAGATAGCTCAGATGTCGATAATGGAAGTAACGATAATTGTGATATCCGAACCATTAAAATAAGTGACACACTTTTTGACTGTTCTAATCAGGGAATTAATGTCGTTACGATAGTTGTAACAGATTATTCTGGGAATACAGATTCTTGTCAAGCCATTGTAACTGTATTGGATGCAATGCAACCTGCAGCTTTATGTAAAGATACAGTTTTGTTTTTAAATTCAATTGGGTCTTTAGTTATCACTCCAATATATATTGATAACGGAAGTTCAGATAATTGTAGTTTAGATTCACTTTGGTTAAGTAAAGACACCTTTGATTGCCAAGACACTGGAAGAAATACCGTGACTTTATATGTTATTGATAGTGCCGGTAATATTGATTCTTGCTCAGCTGTGGTAACGATAAATGATACTAATCGTCCTACCGCAATTTGTATAGATACAGCAATATATCTTAATGGTTCAGGATCTTTTGTTATTGATAGTTCTTTTGTGAATAATAATTCAAGTTTTGTTTGTGACATTTCAACTATAAAATTGAGTCAAT
>JBMYYT010000014.1:0-20465 GCA_049609665.1 Flavobacteriales bacterium
TGGATTTTGTCTCGTTTGTTACTCCATTTACAGAGTTTCCAGAGCGCTGATCAATTGCCAAACAATTGAATCCTAATCTATTCAAAGAATCCGCAATTTCCGTATACTCTCCTCTACTATAATTAGCTTGATGACATAAGACTATTACTGGATTACTTTTATTTACATGATAATGATCTGCAGTAATCATAAGCCCATCTCCAGATGCAAACTCAATTTTACTTGTAAAAGCAACATCCGCAGGTGTAGGATCAGTTTTAGGATCTTCCTTCGGTTCATCTTTTTTGCAAGAAACGGTTAGAAGTAATAAAACAGAAATAAAAGTAATTGATAAGGTTTTCATAAAATTTGTTTTGTTAAATATAGGGTTTACATTACTGATAAACGAAACAAAAAGAAATAGCTTACGCTAATTTATTCAACTCTAATACCAGATTTTCTCCATAAAACCGTGATGCAGACTCACTAAATCCATTAGTTAAATCGGATACATAAAACTTATTTTTGGCTGTTCTTCCAAAAGATAACAAGTTTTCATTTTCTAAAATGTCCTTTAGTTTTGAAGCCAAAATATCCGTTGAGTCGAACAGTTTTACCTTTTCCTCAAAAAACTCACTAATCTCATCTCGTATAAGCACATAGTGGGTACACCCTAATATTAACGCATCAATATCTTTGAATTTTGGGTTAGAAAGATAATTTTCAATTACCGTATGGCTTATTTTATCCTTGCTGAATCCTTCTTCAATCATGGGAGCTAATAATGGAGTTGGTAATACCTCAACTTCCACATTTGGGTTTCTTCTTTTTAGTTTTTCTTGATACACACCAGATTCTACAGTAGTTTTTGTAGCTATAAGCCCTACTTTCTTGATTGAAGAATCATCTACAATCGCCTCAATAATTGGATCAATTACATTAATAATCGGGTAATTCCCTTCGTGTTTGTCTCTCAAAAACTCATACGAAGTTGCCGAAGCAGTATTGCAAGCCATAACCACAGCTTTACAATTTTCCTTTTGAATCAAAAATTTAGAAATATCTTGAACAAAAGAATGAATCAACTCCGGAGATTTATCTCCATAAGGCAAATGGGCAGTATCACCAAAATAAACTATTCGCTCATGGGGCATCAGCTTACTGATAGCATGAGCTACCGTTAATCCTCCGATTCCAGAATCAAAAACGCCAATTGGCTGGGAAGATTGTGAATTTGCCATAGTCAAATATACCGAATTGTTAAATTAGATTCGTTTATTGAACCACAATCTTTACCCTCTGTTTGCTTTTTCCGTCATTAAGCAATACAAAATATACTCCTGAAGTTAACTCTGTATTGACGTTTATCTTATTAGACTTGTAAAACACATTTTCCTGAACCAGTTTTCCGTTAACAGAGTAAATTGAAACAGAAAGCTCATCTATCATTGAATTGAGTTCAATAATAAAATTACCTGAATTTGGGTTTGGATAACATTTATAACCCTCCAGATTATTTATATCAATTCCTACACTATTTATATCAACACATTGCGATGTATCCGAGCAAGAAGATTTTATTATTTCAACAGCATACTTGCCATTACTTAATGGAACAAAAGAATTACTTGTTTCTCCCATTATTGGGGAATATCCGTTATTACAATCCAACCATTGAAAAGTGCTATTTGTTTCGGCTGATGAAATTGTAATTCCTGAAACATTTAATTGAACATCTATTTTATCAATAAGTGATATTGAGATTATACTGTCACATCCAGCAGTATTTTTTATAGTATCAGAATAATTTCCCGAATTATAGTAAATCTTACCGCTTGGAGAGGTGTAGATTCCACAAATAGAATCTGAAATTGTTGAATACGAATCGGTATTAATAATTAAATTAACGGTTAATAAACTATCGCATCCTGATGCGTTTATAATAGTATCGTAATACACGCCCGAAGTAGTCCAAATACTCCCGCTTGGTGAGGTATATGAATAACAGATCGTATCAAAAATAGAAAACGAAGTAGATTGATTGATAACAGCTACAGTTTTAATAATACTATCACATCCGTTTGTAGTTGAAAGCGTATCAAAATAAGTTCCTGAAGTATAAACTACAACTCCAGAACTTATCGTAGCACTGTCACAATCCAGCACATTAATTGTTTGGAAAGAGCTATTTGAAACTGTTACTGACAATGAAATAACACTATCACAACCGTCAGAATTTGGAATGGTATCAAAATAATTTCCAGATACATAAAACCATTTTCCACTGGGAGATTGAATAGAATCACATCCAGCTAAACTATGAGTTGAATATGTTTTTTTTCTGATAGTAAGATTAATTTTAATAATGCTATCGCAGCCTTGAATATTAATTAATGTGTCTGAATAAGAACCAGTTGTTGTTAGTACATTACCTTTTGGAGAAATGTATTGTGAACAGACATTTGGATTAAGCACTGTAACGGATGAACTGGAATTTTTTATGACTTGATAAATAAGAACACTATCACAACCAAAACTGTTGGTTAATGTATCTCTATATTCGCCACTTGCTTTAACTACATATCCATTTGACAAAATCATACTATCACAAATTGAAATTGGGATTGAAACACTGTCTTTTAGAACTGTCAAATAAGTAGTAATTATACTGTCGCAACTATTGTTACTGGTGAGAGTGTCAAAATATGTTCCCGACTGAAAATATGTTTTTCCCGAAGGGGAATTGTAAATGGAACAAACACTAAGTGTCTGAGAAGTTGTTTTTTCTGGCAAAATAGTAATATCAAGAATAACTATTGAATCTGTTCCAAAACTATTGATTAGAGTATCCCTATAAACTCCAGAAGTAGTAACAACTATTGAGCCTCTCGTTAGAGTATATGATTCACAAGAAGTAATAGAATTTGTATCCCTATTAAAATAAGAAGTATGAGGTATTATATTTACAGTAAAGGAACTTGCGCCACCTGAACTACGAGACAAAATTCCACTCGCATCAATTTTTATTGAATCGCAAAACCAAGAAAAACATGACATATAATTTCTAATAGTATCATAATCATACAAGTACAAGCAAATTTCATAATTCCCAACAGAACTGTATAAATGGGATGGGAAGTTAACCGAACTATCATAATTACCATCTCCATAATACCACTGTTTATCAGTCCTAAAAGATCCAAATGAGGAGTCAAGCAAGAGCACCTGAAAAGGGGACGTTTGAACTAATGAGAATTTGGCATTACATAACACAACTGGATTTGGTTTTCTAAAACCTTGCCTTGAACGACAATAGTTTTTTGAATAAGGATTATACCTATTCATTTCAACATAAGATTTATTAAACTCCAATGTATCAATAATTGTATCTACATTGGAATAAGTCCTGTAATAGCTTCCTAAATTATTAGAATCCCCAATTACCCACAAACTAACTTTGTCATGAGGTGAAACTTTATTGATATAAAATTTCATAATCAAATTTCCTGCAGTATCTAATCCCAAAGTGTCAGCGGTAAAACTACAACCGTTTGGATGAGTGAAATCAATAAAATTCCATACTTTATAACAAGTTGTGCCATCCATATAAGTTACAGTTAACTGAGCATGATTATGAGGATTATCTTCAAAAAACCTTGTAACTGTATCGCTAGAAGCATAATAGACATTAAATCCATTATCAATTTGCCAAGAATACGAAGCAATTTGGGTTGTGTCAGCTGTTAACAAATAAAAACTTGCCGAACCATCACTATTATATCGTCTTGCAATATCAATATCACAATTTCTTACATATCCACATCTTGTGGTGTCTTTACATCCATTCTTTGTTACCTCAATTGCGTAATTTCCCTTTACCGAAGGGTGTAATGACCTGGAATATTGAGAAAATCCAAATACTTCTTTAAAACTTGAATCACAATTGAACCATCTGTAGGTCCCACCAATTTCATTACTTCTTATGGAGGTTGGAAAAAGAACAAAGCTAGTGTCTATTTCTCTTATTGTCATATTGAAAGTAATTATACTGTCACAACCACTTGAGTTCAAGATTGTATCCAAATAAACTCCAGTAGTATCAATATATTTTCCGCTTGGCAAAATATGGGAGATACAAGCACTTCCATTAAACGATCTGTATGTCGCGAAAGAAACTGTTAACTCAACATATATAATGCTGTCACATCCTTTATGAGTCTGTATTGTATCACTAAAGTTTTCTGTGGCATATTTCATTTTTCCAGAAGGAGAAAGAAAACTATCACAAGCATGAATAATAATGGAATCAAATTTTGTTTTGTTTATTTCAATATTGTATGTAAAAATAGTGTCACAACTTATTGAACTATATACAGTGTCAAAAAGAGTAACAGTATTAGAAACAAATCCTATTCTTGGTATCAAAAGACTATCACACCCTTTGAGATTCTGTGAAACTTGATAAAATGAACCTACAATTGTTACATCAATATATATCACGCTATCACATCCCAAAGAATTAGGTATCGTATCGCTAAAAGATGTTGTTGATAAAATAGTATCTCCACTTGGACTTATGTATTCATTACACTCCTGAGTAACTATTGTATCATAGGTTATTTTTGAAAAAGTAAGGGATAAATAATTAAGCGTATCGCAGCCAGTATTATTTGATGTGTCCATATATTGAAAATCTCCTGAAGAAGATAAATATTGATTATTCCAAGTGTAGAATTGTTGATTACTACAGTTTATTGAAATAGTATCATAAGTGGTATCACAAACAACTGGGATTTGTTTAGCAATTAATGGAGAAATTCCTATAACTTGATACCCGCAATTGGTTGTACTTGCACAATGAACAAATCGATTAAAGGTTCCATACTTGCAAAAATTAATATTATTAAAACCTGCTGCAGTTTTATCATTTGTTAAAGAAGGATAATAATTTGAATAACCCGCAGGTGCAGCTATTGCTACTCTAAAAACATTTGCATTTTTTGCAATTGTATCACTGAGTTTTGTATGAACTCTACCGGGTTTATATTCAACAGCAATAGCAAATTCTCCATCACTATTATAAATATCCAAATTTGCCGGTATTCTCAAATTTCTACCAAAAAAACCTCCAGCCATACTTGAATTAAGTAACACCTTATATTCAGCAATTGCGCTATCTGGAAGATTTTTTCCATTTCCTTTATTTCTATAATCTAATGCATGTTTGTTAATCCCACCTATAGTTTGAACAAATCGGGTCAGGTTCCCATTATTTTTTGCATAAACAGCAATTATTAAAGTATCTATATCATTAGTTGGAGAAAACCTAGCGTAAGCATAATCTATTGAAATAGAGTCAATTGTAAAATAAGCGTCTTTTAAAAATCGATTACTATTAGAATCAAACGGGGCATTTGGAAGTGAACACATACCTCCATTCAAATCAAATGTTTGAGCTACCGAAGATAACCAAGGATCAATATAAGCAGGTCCAAAAACCTCTACTGTTGCATTTGAATCAGGAAAAAAATACATGGAATAGCCATAATCTCCATTTCTTGTAGTTGGATAATTATTATTACCCCAAAAGGTACGCTCGTGTAGGTCCATGGGATTAACCCAAACCGAACCATTAGAAACTCCTACCTGCCCATATAAAGTAGAAATAAAAAAAACAATATAAAATATTATAAAATGTCTCATCAAAAATAAATTTTCCTATTCAAAATTAATCAAAAAAGATTGAAAATTAATAGGTTAAACTGAGATTAAGAATCTTTCTTTCATTGTAGACTTAATTTCCTTAAATTCGAACAAATTACTTAGAATGAACAAAGAAAAACAATTACGCTATGATACTGCTTATTTAAATATGGCAAAAGAATGGAGTAAATTGTCGCATTGTGAAAGAAAACAAGTAGGAGCAATTATTGTTAAAGATCAAGTTATAATTTCGGATGGATATAACGGAACTCCAACCGGGTTTGATAATTGCTGTGAAGATGAGAATGGAGACACAAAATGGTATGTACTCCATGCTGAAGCCAACGCACTTATGAAACTCTCCAAATCTACCAATAGCTCAAAAGGAGCGACTTTGTATATTACTCTTTCTCCCTGCAGAGATTGCGCCAAACTTATACACCAAGCGGGTATAAAACGTGTTGTATATATCACTGAATACAAAGACTGTTCAGGAATAGATTTTTTACGAAATGCCAATATTGAACTTGAAAACATTGAAATTTAAATGAAAAACAATAATTATTTAATTCCATTATTTATTGCTGTAGCCCTTGCTTTAGGATTTTTTTTAGGAAAGAAAAATAACGCTCCGTTTTTACAGGAATCTAATTCTGGAAAAATAAACAACAACTCCAAACACAAATTGTTTAAGGTGATGGAGGTAATAAAAAATGAATACGTAGATTCGGTTTCGGAAAAGGACTTAACCGACAAAACTATTGATCAATTGTTATCGAATCTTGATCCACATTCTGTTTATATCCCTTACCAAAAAGATAACCGAGAAGCTGATGCTATGCGAGGAAACTTTGCAGGTGTGGGAGTTAAATTTATTATTTTAAATGATACACTTTACGTTACTAATGTAATTGAGAATGGTCCTTCTGCAAAAGCTGGTCTCAAGAATGGAGATTTGGTTTTAAAAATTGATACTACGGATGTTGCTGGAGTTGGCTTAAAGAACGAACAAGTAATGAAATTGCTCAAAGGCAAACCAGGAACTAAGGTTAAAGTAACTATTTTGAGACAAAATAAAATCCAAACTAAAACCATAAAAAGAGGACTAATACCTATCAAAAGTGTTACTGCTGCTTTCATGCTGAAGGAAGATGTTGGGTACATAAGATTAGTAAGATTTGGAGAAACTTCCTCTGAAGAGTTTTATTATGCCTCACAAAAACTTTTGAAACAAGGAATGAAAAAATTAGTTTTTGACTTACGAGGAAATGGGGGTGGTTATCTCCAGATTGCTGAGCAAATAGTAGATGAATTCCTGGAAAAAGGAAAGACTGTAGTATTTACTAAAGAAAAAGGGGGGCAAAAAAATTATACCTATTCTACCTCCAAGGGAGGATTGAAAAATATTGAATTGGCAGTATTAATAGATAGTGAATCAGCAAGCGCAAGTGAAATTGTTGCTGGAGCGATTCAGGATAACGATAGAGGAACAATATATGGAAGAAGGTCATTCGGGAAAGGTCTTGTGCAAAGACAGCTTACACTGCCAGATAGCTCCTCATTAAGAATAACGATTGCGAGGTATTACACTCCAACCGGCAGAAGTATTCAAAAACCTTATGAAAAAGGAAATCATTACGATTACATGATGGAACTGTATGATAGAGACAGAAATGGAGAATTATTTAAAGTAGATTCTACTTTGTTTGTCGACTCACTTAAATTCACGACACCTGCCGGAAAATTAGTTTACGGAGGCGGAGGAATTATGCCTGATTACTTTATACCTTATGATACAGCTGGCTATTCAAGCTTTTATAGAAAAATAGCTTACAGTAGAGTGCTTACAGAATTTTCTATGAAATATTTATCCTCACATCGAAGAGAATTATCCTCCAAAAGCATGAATCATTTTCTGAAAAATTTTACTGTAACTGATAAACTTTTCTATGAGTTTATAGATTTTGCTGAGAACAAAGAAATTACTGGAAATAGTCGTCAAATTCAAACCTCCAAACAAAGGTTGTTTAACCGAATAAAAGAAGAAATAGCTTCTGGAATCTGGGACGAAGAAGGTAGGGAGTATATTAACTCAAGGAATAACAAAGATATCAAAAGTGTATTGAGTAATTTTAATTAATTACATTACCCCTTAACAAACCTTTTCACTATAACTTCATTAGATTTAGTTCTTATTTGAATAATGTAAACACCATTGGTGTAACCACTTACATCAATCTTAGAATTCTTAAATTGACTATCAATATTTTTTGCCAATATTTTCTGACCTACAGAATTAAAAATCTCAATGGTTTTTAGTTGGATCGCTTGGCTAGAAGAAATATTTAAAACATCAGTTGCTGGATTTGGAAAAACTTTAAAAGTGATGTCATTATTCTCAATAGTTTCTAAATCAGTCGTATTGTTTGAGCTTCTGGAGCCACTAATCTGGGCACTCAAAACAGCACAGTATGGAGAAGTAACGAAATTTTGTTTCTTTTCTCTACCAATATCATTGATAAAGCTGATGTCATTTGATTTTTTTTCTACTGATTCTTCTCTATTAATTTCCTGCTGAAAGGGTTGAATATCTCTCTGCTCAAAACAGGATGATGATGCAAATAAAATCCAACTATTAAAAGACGTCAAATTAGTTTCGATATTAGATGGAGATTGATCGTCATAAGAAACTACTACAAATTTATTATTGGTATTTGTCTCTAACATCATTTGAGGTGTGTGGAAATAAGGTGCTCCATTTCCATTGGCAGCTGACATTAAACTCAACACATCACCTCCCATATTTTCAATACTGCTCGTTGATGTACCAGAAGGATTCCAATACTTTACGTTTGTATTTGCTGCTGGTGGTAAAATCGGAAATAAGGAATATTTTTTCATATCAATCATCCAAAATCCGAATCCAGTAGCTGGAGCAGGAAAAGTAGTTTTCTCTTTATAACCAAAAATGGTTACTGAATTTGCAAAACCAGGACTTATAACAATTTTAAAACCAGCCATTTTATCTGATGAACCACCGGGCTTTGGAACTTTATAGGCTTTTGGATTCATGTAAGGAGCATTAGTATTAGCTTTATTAATAGCAACATACCAAGGAGTGGAATTAGTTCCCGAATTGAATAGTAACCAAATCTCATCTTTCTTATCGTCATAAACTGCCGAAGCTCCCAATCCAAACTCGGAACCTACGTTAAAGCTAAAATCACCCCCAGAAATTATATCACCATTATGATTGGGATTTACTATGCAAGCCATAACTACTTGTCCATAGCTAAAACCTCCAATACTTCCAGTTAAAAACAAATTTCTATTAGGAAGTTCAACTATATCTGTAATCGTATTATTTACATCGGTTTGCTTGTACTCTGATTTTAAATATAAATTGGTCAGTTTTCTATCCACTTCAAGAAGAATTCCATTCCCAGGCATATCAAAAGATTTTTCCTCAGTAAATTCATACCCACCAACAAAATAATTTCCTGAAAATCTGGATTCAATTATTCTTGTTCCTACTGTATTTAATTCAGCACTTAATTTGAAATCTTTAATTAAAACTCCGTTACTACTAAGCTTAACTATATATAACTGCTTGAAAGTCTCGTTTCCAGTGTATCCTACCACTAAAATATCATCATTTTTATCTACTAAAACGTCTAATGCTCTGTCATCAATATTTATGTCTATTCTTTTCCCCCAAACTGTATTTCCATTCACATCAACTTTGGTAACATAAATATCATATCCTCCATTTATTTCAAGCGTAGATGCAACTGCATAAAAATTAGATGGTGATACTGATTTTGAAATCGAGTTATGAATTAAATGAGCGTTTAATCCTAATGATGAAGCGTTATATGAAGTACTAAATTGTGAAGTAACCGAAATGGAGATACAAAGTGCCGAAGTTAAGAATAATAATTTTTTCATGACATAATTTTATTATTTGATGTCATACAAAACTATCCAAGTTTTATCTCAAAACGTTTCTTTTAATTTTAACAGAATTTAAAGAGCAGTTTATATTTCTTTTGACATACTGTTAATATTACGTTAACACCACTCAAAAGGTTGCATTAAAAACGCAATAAAACAAATATTTATTTGCTTTAGATGCATATTTCAAAGCTTGAGCAACAAAAGGACAGCAGAAATATCAGAAATAATGGCTCAATTTTATACTATTGATTCATGGATTGATTTCATTTCTTCCACTGATATTGAAAGCTTAGGGCGAGAAAAATTAATATCCTCCACGCTATTAAGTGGAACTAAATGAATATGAGCATGTGGAACTTCAAGACCAATCACAGCAACTCCAACTCTTTTACATGATATTGATTTTTCAATCTTAAGAGCTACTTTCTTCGCAAAAATCATCATATCTCCTAATAATTTATCTTCGACATCAAAAATATAGTCAATCTCAATTTTAGGAATAACTAAAGTGTGTCCTTTAGCTAAAGGATTGATGTCTAAAAAAGCCAAAAACTTATCGTCTTCCACTATCTTAAAACATGGAATCTCTTCATTTATAATTTTTGTAAATATTGTTGCCATTATCTTGAGATATTTACAATTTCGAATTGAATAATTCCACCTGGTGTATGCACATCAGCAATATCTCCAACCTTATGACCTAATAACCCTTTTCCAATAGGCGAATCAACCGAAATCTTTTTGGCTTTTAAATCAGCTTCATTTTCTGCAACTAAAGTGTACTCTACTTCCTTATTATTCTTTAAGTTTTTGATTTTTACTTTTGATAAAATTAAAACCTTCGAAGTATCCATTTCAGAATCATCTAAAACCCGAGCGGAGGAAATGATAGTTTTTAATTGTGAAATTTTCATTTCCATTAATCCTTGAGCTTCCTTAGCAGCATCGTATTCAGCATTTTCTGATAAATCTCCTTTATCTCTTGCATCGGCAATTTGCTGAGATACCTTTGGTCTTTGAACAGTTTCTAACTCATGTAATTCATCTTTCAGAGCTTTAAGTCCTTCTTCTGTATAGTAAGTAATATCCGCCATAATCTTCCATTTTTGTATAACGAAAAGAGAGAATCTTTCGATTCTCTCTTTCTAAATTGTATATGCAAATATACAGTTTTTTTATAAAATTATTTTAGGAACATTTCCTATTAATCATCTTCACCCGAAGCTAAGTTTAATCTTATTCCCACACTATGGATTGCTCCCAAAACTGGTGCAGTTCTAAAAGAGTAATCAACTCCTAATGTAGAAGGGTTATTCTTACCTAATGGTAAATCTAAACTTACTCCGGCAGTTGGTCCAGAAAGTGCTGATAGTGTCTCCGTTTCAGAAAAAATTCCTTTCTCATAAGCCAATCCAGCTCTAAGGGTGATTATAAGCTTTTTTAAATCCAGTTGGTATTCCGCTCCAACTCTAAATTGATCTCTCTGAAAAGAGTTTGAAGTAAAAGTTCCTGCCAAGGTTAATCTATTACTATCTATTAAAAAATCGTAAGCTGCAGAAATATTAATCAAAGATGGCAACTCAAAATTAGCAGTTCTTTGCTCTGTAGTAGTTGAAATTTCAGTAAAAGGATTTATAGTTTCAATTGAAAAACCATCTCCTCTGTATCTCATTGGTGGCCCTACATTTTTTAATGCTAATCCAATTTTAACATTGTCTCTTTCTCCTGTAACGTATCTTACACCAGCATCAAAAGCAACACCTGTAGCTCTTGCATTTGAAATACCTTCACTCATTACTTTGATATTGATTCCTCCCGTAATTGACGAAGAAAACTCCTTTGCATAAGCAGCGTTAAGCAAAAAACTTGATGGAGAAAAAGTTCCCAATCCTCCTTCAGGTAATTCAGTTGTAGTAATTGGAATATCTCCATAGTTCGTTGACATTATACTAAGTCCTAATACACTTGACTCTCCAACTCTTTGAGCTAAACCAATTGAATTTATATTGATATCCGTTCCTCTCATCCAAGTAGTATTGGTGAATTCAATTTCAGTCTTATCAGCTAATGCTAATCCGGCAATATTAAGTTGCATAGCTCCTAATCCTCTTATGTGGGCTCCTCCGGCATTCCCCCAACCTGATGATCTTGCCCAAGGGTTAATTAATAATTGAGTTGCTCCAGCCGCTCCAATTCTATCTTCGTTCCCTGCAAAGGTATTTACAGATAGAATGGCTGCTATTGATAATAATGTTAATTTAAGTTTCATATCTTATATGTTTCTTTAAATAATTTTTGGCTCATTTTTTTTTAGAAGTTTGTCAAATCTGGTGGTCTAAGTGCTCCAAACCATTTGATAACTTTCTCTCCTACATCTGGAACATCTACGTGTATAATATAAACTCCTCCAGCAATAGGAACTCCATTTACATTCTTTAAATCCCAATCAACTGATGTTGTTGGGTCATCTTTTGTTAGTGTTCTAACTAATGAACCTCCAACATTGTAAATCTTAATTGTACATTTCTCTGGTAAGTTGGTAACCTTTATTCTTGAATCTAATCTACTTGACTCGTAATTAGAGTATGCATAGTATGGATTTGGAACCACATTGATTAACGCCAATGCTGATTTTGCAGTATCTAAAACGCCTTTTCCAGTTGCCACAGTTCTTGTATCAAATCTGTACAAGTTAAACCATTCGTTAACACTTTCACTTTCACTGTTTAAACCTTCGTTGATGGTTCCAGGACTCTTTACCGCCCTTCCTTTTGTAGCAAACCTTTCATAATCAGTTTCAACACGTACTTTTAAAATTGCATCAGTTGCAAGGAAAGTAGCTCCTCTTGCTGTCATAGGCATTCCAACCCACATACATGAACGCCAAGCTCTTATTGCATCAACACCTCCAGCCGTGAGCTTTTGATGAAGTACGTTTCCACCGTCATATTCTTTTAATGGATTAGAATTATCTACCATTACAGTCGGGCTTCTTACCAGCTCTTGATTTCTAAAAATGTATAAGTAATGCTTTCCTCCAGCTACCCAACTTCCAAGTCCTTCGGTAAATGTTGAAGTAGGATTAAACATCATGTCTCTTCCATTATCTCCAGCTAACCAAGAATCTTCACCGTATGCAACATTTAATCTTTGACCAGTTTCAATATCAATTACATATCCTGGGAACCAACCCATTCCTGTACTACTTACAAAATCTCCATCTCCACTATTATATCCATCATCACCCGATTTTTTTCCATCCTTATCAATTGAAGCTGATGCTCTAATTTTAAGCTTAGCAACCCCACCTTCAGCCAATGTTGGCTTGTCTTGAGTTTCTAATACCGGGCATCTTGTCCATAGACTTCTGTCCTTAGTAAATACAACATCAACACTATGTAGCTCCAACATTCCATTAAAGTTTGCAATTGCAGAAGAAGCATAACTTCCTCCAATAGGTGCATTATCAACAGCTTGAGGCCCCATTAATCTGAAAGGTGCAAAAGTACCTCCAGCAATTCCTTCAAATTGTTGTTGGTCATCTAAACCTTGAAAATCATTGAATTCTCCTTCAGGAGTAGCTGGATCACTAATCTGAGTTCCACTCCTAATCCAGTTAAATTGTGAGTTTCCATCTTGATCTGGCATTCCTGATAACCAAGCCTTTGATTCATCTGTATAATCCAAACTCCAATTAATTAAATTAGTACTTGCTTCAGCGGCTCCACCACTTGTAGCAGGATCTGTTTTTACCAATACTGTTGCATGTCTATATTGTTCAACATTAATTGAGAAACCATAATCTGGGAATATTTGCTCGTAACCTATTTCGATACTTGATTCTGATGAAGTAACTAAACCTGTACTTAATTGTTTTATTTCCCATCTTGCACTATCTAAAGATGTTTCTGAATCTTTAATAAATCTAACTTCAAAATCATCAGCTATTAAATTAAGTGGATCAACAACTTTCACATCAATAGGTCCTTTGCCAGCAGAATAAGTAATCTCATCCACTCTATTGTTTCTTGCAATCTCTAATCTTGATTTATTTGTTAAATCAAGCTCTCTTCCGCCATTACCCATTCCTTCTACTCTAACAATTTCAACACCATCGCCATAATTTGCATTTTGAACAGTCCCTCCCGCTTCAGGAGATGGAATGTGTGGTACTCCCGGATATGATGCTATTTCTCCGCCATCATAACCTTTTCTACTTGCAATATATGGTTTCTGCTGACCATCTAATGATCCTGCATCAGTAGGGTCATATTGTTTGAAATTGTTGTAACCGTATGCTATTATTAAAAAATAATATGTTTTATGGTTAACTAATCTACCGTCTCCTTTTGCAAACAAATCTTCAGTTACTCTTAATGAATGTTTTATTCCCTCATCTGCACCATCTGCAAGTAACTCAGGAACTCCAACGCCCATTATAGGATCTACTGAATAATTAATCAATTGTGTAACACCATTCTTTATGTCATATTGAGCAACTAATCTTGATTTGTCAATGTCATAAATATCAGAAGCAGAGACTGAATTATCCTTGAGTTGGAAAATTTGATAACCTTCAAATGTATAATAATTATTTTTCCCATTTATTGACAGTAAACTATCTACTAATAAGCTAGTATCAATAGTCGGATCTAATTTTGCATAATTTTCAATATCCGCTCCATTTGCATTTGGATTAATAACTAAAATTAATTCTTTATCTAATTCTTGGATTGTTAATTTTGGAGCATCAGGTCCCTCAAGAATTTCAAAACAGTTATCAAATAAACTTTGTGCTTTATCATCTGCCTGAGTTAATTTAGCTATTGATGATAAATTGCCGCTAGTTCCTCTTCCATAAACAACTCCAACAGTAATGTTGTTTAGTGCCCCTGGCTCAAGAACAAAAGGCCCAGCAGATTGTAAAAATCTTCTATCCCCAGCTGCATTTCCTACTGCAGATTCAGACCAAGGTGTTGCCGCTACTGCGGTATTACCTCCAGTTCCCCATCCTTCAGGATCTGTATTTCGTCCAGTAGCTGGATCACTTGGAAACATGAAATCACAATCGACACCAGATGTAGATGTACCAATTGGTGCTGGGTAAGCATTTCCTCCGTATTGAAATTTCACACCATCTTTCCATAAACCTTTCAAGTAATTGTAATGCTCAATTTGGTTATCAGGATCACTCTGATTACCTCCAGCAGAGTTGTTGTAATAAACAAATCTTCTCATTCCAAATCTTTCGTTATCCACTATTGAATCTCCATATCCAATTCCATTTCCTGGAATTGCTTCTGTTAAGAAATTTGGTGAACCATTTTTGAAGAAAGGATTGGCAATTCCATCATCATCCTGATAAGGTCCTTCAAAGAAGTCAATACCAATTGCTGGAGGATTTGTCCCATAAGGTCTTGCGCCATTGGAGCAATTATCATCAGTTGCATCTGCGTTGTAAGCGTATCCTAATCCTCTACCAACATCACAACCAACGTAATCATCCTGTGCACAACCTAAATCGGTATCAACGTTTTGACCAAAATATGTATCAAAAAGAGTCTGTGTAGATCGGTTAATTAATTCATAGTTATAGAAAGTCATGTCATTAATTTCATCATTTGTAGCAAATGAGAAAGCTTGACCTCGAATTTCCATACCTATTGGCTCTCCACCAGATTCAGTATGAATATTTCCTTTATCATTGAATATCCACCAAATAGTATAATCACCAAACAAGGTAACCTGTCTACTTGTTCTACAATCAACTTCTTCTTCGATATCATACCATGGATAATCACCGTTTGCAGGGTCATAAGTACCATCACCGTCATTATCGTAAAAAGGTGCTATGTAATAATCTTGAAATTTTGACACATCACCATGAGCTGGCCAATCCGTAATACTTTCAGGAATTGCATATCCAGGAAAATCAGCTGAAGCATCACACAAAGGATCAAGGTTACACAGGTACCAAGATCTAAATTGTTCAACTTCTTGTCTCGTAATGATAAAAAACTTATCCCATTCAGCACATACGTCTGGAGTAATATCTGCAGGACCAAAGTCTCTTTTGTCAAAACCATTTCCAGATCCTGGAACAGTTGAAAGTGGTCCTGGCCAATAATCATTCCCAGCAGATCTAAATCTTATTGCTGCTAACTTAAGTTGATTAGTTGCATCTACTCCACCCATCCATAGTCCACCTGCAAATATTGGAGATGTACCTGCATCTTTTGGAATTATGTAGGATGCTCTTCCTAATGAACGGTTATACCAAAGGAGTCCACTATTCTCAATATATGCGCTTGCATTATTAAATTCCAGAACTCTGTTTTGACTCGCTGGAGCACATGATGCAGCACGCGTTGAAATAGTGTTGGAGTTCTTTTTAGCGACAGAACCTACCCACTCTCTGGCCGAAACCGAAGTGGTTAATGAAAGTCCTAATCCAATTAAAAATATGTTATAGAAGTTACTTTTTTTCATTGTAATTAATTTTAAAAGTCAAGTTTTACACCTAATCTAATCGTTCTTGGTAAAGAATAATTAAACGGGTTGTTCATTCTAAGTGCGTAAAATTCTCTGAAAGATGCTTCGTCAATTTGACTAGCAATAATAGATTGGAACTGAGCATCTGATAAATAACCATCATCATCCGGGTTTCCAGTTGCTCTGTATACACTCAATATATTTTGTGTATTAAACAAGTTGTTAAACAATAAATAAACATTCAATGCTGCAGTTTTCTTATTCTTGAATTTCAGCATGAAGTTTCTATCTAATTGAAGAGCAACTCTAAATTGACCAGGTCTTCTTGATCCATTAGGAGTTCCATCTAATACTGGTGCTAATTCGCCTGTCAAAGGTGTTGCGCCTTTTGCTGCTGAATAAGGCTGACCAGATGCGAAGTTTGCAGTAAAGTTAACCCCAGTGTTTTCAAATATTTTTCTTCCTCCGATAACTAAACCATTATAATCTTTTCCTTCTCCATATCTAAAATCTACGGTAGCTTGTACCTGATGTCTTTGATCATAACTATATGGGAAAATAGCTCTTAAGTTTGGTTGTCCAGAATTGATCAATGCTAATGAAGAACCCGCAGATGATCCAGTTCCCTCTGCAAATTGAAGAGTATAAGATACTTTCATCCAAAGATTTTTTGACTTTCTTTTGTCGTAAGTTAAAGTAACACCTTTAACAGTTCCAAAATCAAGGTTTCCAAATGAACGGTATGTTTTAGGGTAAGCTCCCGCCACATTTATTACAGTAATTTCATCTCTTTGCTCTCTATAGAATCCAGCAATTTTTAATGAAGATGATTTACTTAATACTTGTTGGAATCCTACCTCGTAGTCAATTGTTCTTGTAGGCCTTAAATCTGGATTATTAATTGTATTGGCAGAAATATTTTCGATGTATAAATAATCAATTGGATTACTTCTTATTCCTGTGGTAGGTCTTTGTGATAAGATATCGTAGTGAGCAAAGAACAACGCATCTTCCGAAATTGGGAATGAAAATGAAATTCTTGGCATTACTATAATTGAGGGTTGGTAATCTTCAAATGCATTAGAATTAATTTGATCTGTTGCAGATACACCATCAGCTAAATAAGGTGCAATTCCATTTGGAGATTCAATTGTAGTTGGATCAGTTATCTCAACACCATCAGCATTGTACCATGTGTTTCCATTTCTATATCCGTTAATAGCTGTTGGAGTATTGATGTCATTTACATAAACAACAAAATCATCTCCCATATTTGCTGGGTGAGAACCAAGATCTGAGACTTCAGCAACTGTTTTCGCTGGTCTCATTAAATATTTATCTTTCAATACTGGTTGATTCGCATCAAATCTATCTACTCTTAGCCCTACGTTAAAAATGATATCGTTGAAAGCAAACTTATCCATTATAAATCCAGCAAAATAAATTGGCTCAAAAGCCCCGACTGGTCTTGTGAAATTTCCGAACTCATCTTTTTGAGTAAAGAAATCATCAAGACTTGGATTTGAAGCTAATCTTTTACCTGTGTGATCATATCCGTAGTATGAAATAAAACTTTGGTTGAAACCTCCATTTGTTAATTCGTCAGCACTAAAGAAATCTAAACTAAACTGAGATGGATCGAGGGCATCTACAACAATAAAATCTGACCCATTTGGATCCAAACCTAATGATTTTCTTAAATTATAATCAAAATAAGATTGAGCATCAGCACTAATTAATCTCTCATAAGTTCTGTATAAAAATGTTCCTCTATATTCGTCTGTATAATTATTAAGGTCAAGTTCGTTAATATGGCTGTTTGCCAGTTGTCTCATTCTTGTCCAAAGTGCATTTGGTCCAATATTATAAGATCTATCCGATCTTTGCTCGTATTCAAAACCAATTGTTAATGCATGATCACCAACATTTGCAGAACCAGAAGCTGTAACCCTAAATTGACCGAAGTTACCATATCCATAGCTACCAGGTTGTGCACCCAAATTAGTAAATAAACCATAAACAGATCTTGGACCATCTCCATTTCTTAGCGCTTGTCCCTGAAGAACTTGATCCAATGCGGTTACTCTTCCTTCATTAAATTCATAAAATTGTCTTGTTACTGCTGCAAGATCAGCATTCTTTTCAGAAGGTGTAAAATCAGCCGATGTTTCTAAGAAACCGTTGTGCACATAGGTATTAGTTGTTTCATCATAATCGTAGTTATTTTCAAATTGTCTATCAAATTTTCCTATATAACCGTAATCAAACAAATTATCTCCGTGTCTGGTATTCGTTGTTTTGTTTGATGTGTTCGAATAATCAACCATTACAGTGTAATAGGCATTTTTAATTTTAGATTCTTCCTCACTGTCCTCTGAGTTATTGTTTTGAAATCTTTGAGTCATTTTCCCATAAGCTCTCCATGTAGTAGATGTGCTATTAGACAAATTATCCCAATTCATCAATGAACCTGCAAAACTATATCCATTTCCTCCAGCCCAATCAAAAGTTCCTCCAAAAGATACGTTCATATTAGCACCAGTATTTACATCAATTTTAGTAGAAACAGATGCTCTTCTTTGAGCTACATTTTGTCTGAATTTTACTTTCTCAAAATCATCTAATGTTAAAAATTCTGTTTTGTAGTTCACCCCATTGGATGCGTTTCTAACAACTGGGTTTGCAAGAATGTCTTGTTTTACATCATCCTTTAATTGATACTGATCAATAGCTAAAGGTCTTGTATCAACAATGTGACTTAAGTTTCCAGATAAGAAAAATCCTAAAATTGGCTTTGTTTTCTTTCCTGTTGAATCCTTTCTCATCCATAACGGACCAGCTATACTTCCTTCTAACAGATTATATCCAAAATTATCAAGTCCGTAAGTATTATCTCCTATTTTATATCCAGAAGTTACGTATTCAACTCCACCAAAATAAAAGCTAGATGGTCCACGAGTGGTAATAGAAATAATACCCCCTGTTGCATCCCCATAACTTGCAGGCAAACCTCCAGTTATTACAGATACTTCTTGGATTGCTGATTTTGGAAGGTTAGAAGACCCTCTTACTTTAATACCATCAATATAATAATAGGTTGAAGCAGATCTTGACCCTCTTACACTTGTAATTGAACCGTTTCCATCAGTAGCAACTCCACCAACTGTAGCTGCAATTTCAGCTCCAGATCTTCCTGGCATTTTTGCAATTTCGTCTTTGGTCATTGTTGCTCCAGAAGATCCTCCATCTTTATCAATCAAAGGAACTTCATAATCAACTACTATAAATTCGTCAATCATAACATCTCCTGTCTCCAAAGGGATGTCTTGAAAGGTAATCTTATCTCCTTTTATAACAATTCCGTTTACTTGAAAGTTTTTGTATCCAACAAAACTAACTTTCATAGTATAAGTACCAGGCTGAAGTGAGCTTATCGTATAGTTTCCATCCAAATCAGTTGAGGCACCAGCTTTTTGAGTACCATTTTGTAACATGATAAGATTTACAAATGGTAACGTTTCACCTGTAGATTTATCTTTTACATTCCCTTTTATAGATCCGGTACCCGATTGAGAATACACGAACGAAAGAGTCGAAATTGCCAATAATGTTAGAATAATTTTTTTCACCATGCTTATGATATTATGTTCTTAAAAAAGCTTGAAATATATCCTTCTCAAACTTTGAATTTTAAATATTTATACTCTTGCAAAAAAGTTATAAGTCGTAAATATAAAATCTTTTTAAGATTTTTTAACATTTAATTAAACCAAATGTATCAGAATATTTTTCAATATGAAACTCAAAGGTCTTTAAAAAAATATAAAATTATACATCTCAATAAAATATATATTCTTTTAATAAATTATTAAACGGTTTAAATCTTTAAATAAACTGTTATTTATGAATATTAGCAGGTCTATTTTTTTCTTTTTTTTCTGTTTGACCTCCTCTTATTTCTTTTTAATCTTCTTCTTTTACAAAACCTCTACTCATAATCTATACTCAAAACAACTCCCTTTTCGGTTTTTATTTCCTGCCTTCGCAGGAATGACAAATTGTTCTTTTTTCCTTTCTCTGCGTTAAAATTTTAAACCATAGACCTGCTATGCTTGAAAATTTTACTTTTGATAAAGAAAAAAATAACTGCCTCTAAAATCCCGAAAACCTATTTATTTTGAGTATGCAAAAACCATTTAAACCTTATTTTACCTTCTCAAAAACAAAATTAATTTTAAAATCTTCATTAGAGACTTCAGCTTTTAATTGCTTGTTTTCTAGGTAATAATATATTTTTCTTGGAAATTCATTTTTAGGATTTTCACAAACAAAAG
>JBMYYT010000015.1:0-20446 GCA_049609665.1 Flavobacteriales bacterium
CGTTCATCTTATGGACAGAACTTATTACAGCACTCGAGAGAGGTTGCTAACCTTTGTGCTACAATGGCATCTGAGTTAGGATTGAATCCTAAAACTGCTAAACGAGCTGGATTACTTCATGATATTGGAAAAGTGCCAGAAGATGAGCCAGAATTGCCACACGCATTATTAGGAATGAAATGGGCTGAAAAGTATGGAGAGAAACCAGATGTTGTTAACGCGATTGGAGCTCACCACGATGAAATTGAAATGACTACTTTGTATTCGCCAATCATACAAGTATGTGATGCGATTTCTGGAGCAAGACCGGGAGCAAGAAGAGAAGTGGTTGAATCTTATATTCAAAGAATAAAGGATCTTGAAACTACTGCATTGAGTTATGATGGGGTAAGCAAAGCATTTGCTATCCAGGCTGGAAGAGAGTTAAGAGTAATGGTAGAAAGTGCAAAGGTATCTGACAAACGTGCAGATGAATTGGCTTTCGAAATTTCCCAAAAAATACAAACCGATATGACTTATCCAGGTCAGGTTCGAGTTACTGTGATTCGTGAGAAGAGAGCGATTGGGATTGCAAAGTAAACTTTAGTAATTAGAAACATTAAGACCTCAATATCGACAAATCGGTATTGAGGTTTTTTATTTTTAACGGTCATATATAATGCTTTTTATAATTACTGAATTTTAAATCTACTCAAAAACGAATCAATAAATTAAAGAGGCAAAAAAAGAAAAAAAAGTTAAATTCACTAAAATTGTAATGAAAAATCTAACAATAAATAAACCATGTGTAGTAATGTAAAAGACTTTACCCTGTGTTCTTGTGTTGAGAAAAATGAACCAACTATTCACAACAAAAAATCAAGGAGAAACAAAAAACTGCAACCAAAAATAAAATTTAAGTGGACAATTAAAAGATATCTATCTACTCCGGAAAAGGATTTTATTGCTATGGGAAGTATTGCTATGCCCAGAAACTACTTAAATAGTTGGCTAACAAATGACAGAGTGCTTTCAAAATTAAACAATGCTAATTGTTTTGATTTTGATTTTATACCAGAAGAAAAAGACACTTTAAACATTTCCCAAGACGATAATTGGTTTAATTATTTATCTTTTACATACCAAAGAGGAAAATGGATTGAAGGAATTGGTTATGATGCTTTTGATGACGAAATTGAAATAATTAAAAAAGGAAAATTAAAAGAGCTGGAAAATTAATTAGATTAATTTTCATATTTAAAAAATTCCATAATAATTTTTACCTAATTAAATTCAAACTAAAGTTTCTCCTCATATTTAATAAATCCAAAAAAGAGAATTTCATCCTTGTCAATCTTATAAACCAAAGTATATCCTTTATAAATAACCTCTCGGATATATTCATCATTGAAATAAATCGATTTTCTATGCTTGAATGGCATAGATGAAACGGACTTAATAGTTTGGATAACTTCTTTTCGGAACTTTTGAGCTGCTTTAGGTTTGTCTTGAGCAATAAATTCAACTTGATTTACTAATTTATCAGAAAAGCTATCAAGTATTTTAACCTTCATATTTGCTGATTCTTTCATTCAGTAAAGAATCCAATTCATCTATTGATAAGTATTTGGATTCTGGATCATTTAATTTATTAAAATCAGCAGTTAATTCTTCCTTTGATTTTAAAAATTCACTTTCGCTAATTTTAGTTGTTTTAATAAATGAAAAATTTTTAATTAATTCTAAGAAAAAAGTGGCTTTGTTATCTGGTATTTCGATTGTGATTTTCATAAAAAGTAATTCTAATTAATCAAATATAATGAATTAAACTATTCGCTCCCTACCTCATCAAATTAATATGCCCAGTGCGTTCGATTAATTCTGTTCCGGATTGTTTGAATTTTGCTTTCCATATATAAACTCCAGAAGGACATAGCTCGCCTAAATGTTTTCCATTCCATTCTTTAAGAGGATCGGTAGTTGAAAACATAAGTTCTCCCCAGCGATTAAAAATTTGAAGTTCGTATGAGGTTACTTCTGCAATTCCGATAATTTGCCAAGTATCGTTTTTACCATCCTCTCCTGGTGTAAAACTATTGGGAGCATAAAAGTTTTCGCTTTTAATTGAAATTTGATAAGAAACGGTGTCCGAACAACTATTGATTGTGGTGGCAATTAAAGTAATGTTATATACTCCTTCATCCAAATAAAAGTGAGTAGGGTTTTGAAGAGAGGAAGTATCGCCATCTCCAAAGTCCCATTGCCAGCTCACAGCACCAGTGGAAAGATCAGTAAAACTAATTATGTCTCTCGGGCTTCCAAATATTGGGCTAAAACTAAAATTTGCTATTGGCAATGCATAAGCATTTATATAAGAGTTAATTGTGGTATCATCCGTACAACCTAAATCTGAAGTAACTGTAAGCGAAACAGAGTAATTCCCAGCTGTGGAATAAGTATGAGATGGATTTTGAACAGATGAGGTCCCTGCATCTCCAAAATTCCAACTCCAGTTAGTAATCATTCCAGAATTAACATTAGATAAATCGGTGAGTTGTGAAATTAGCGGAATGCATGAAGCTGTATCTAAAGTAAAAAAAGAAGCGGTAACTTCTTGGTCGGAAATTACAATAGTATCGTATTCATTGCATCCGTTTGAAGAAATTATAACGGTATAGGTTCCTGGTGCAATTGCATAAGTTGTTTGAGTGGTATCTCCTGTATTCCATAAATAGGTTGAGCCAGTGTTTCCAGCATCTAACAGGATGCTGTCTCCTTTGCATTTGGTAGTGTCATTTCCAAAGTCTTTGGTAAATGTAACAGAAGCTAAAGTGATATATCTTGTACTATTATTCGGAATATGAAGGTTAGAAATTCCAGAAACTGTTATCACATTTCCAGACAAAGAAAAAGTCAATCCACTTGAAGAATTATAAGCAGTTGAATTAGTGAAGTTTCCATCATCATCTACTAATAATGCTAAACAAGAGGTGTCAAAATCAATCCCGATGGCACATGAGCTTATAGTGATGTCACAATTAAACGTTTGCGAAAAATTGGTCTTTGTTACTTTCCATTCTCTTTCTATTCTTGAGTTTAACAATGGAGCTAAAGGTAATTCATTGCTAGTTGCCAAAGTATTACACAACAAACCTCCATTTGTTCCTATCATTACATAGGAAGTATCATTATTAAAAACTCCAGTATTAGAAACGTTATTAGGTTGTAAAGTGCTAAGGTATATTCTGGTAACATCATAAAAACTGTGAGATTGTTTTTGTAACAATCCTTCAGAATCATCTCTTCCAATTCCTATTACACTATTGTGATAATTAGGAGTTACAGAAGCATCCCAAATAATTGTTCCATTTGTTGCAATATAATCTCCTTGAGTTCCACCGCCAGTATTATCAAGTGTTATTCCATATTTTACGGCTAAGTAAGTGTGAACCTTGTCCATTTCAAGGGCAGTTAAATCTCTGTTGTAAAAGATAAATTCATTTAAATAACCGTTGTAAGGGGAATTTGCGTTTCCAGGCATTAGTCCAAAATGAAGCCCAATTTGTCCTGAAGATTGTGAAGCTCCTCCTCCCGTAAAAACTGCAGAATTTTCATTTGTTGTCAACGTTCCAATTCCACTTCTGTTTCCTTTACATGAAATAATAGTAGGAAGATGACTTTCTGTCCAATCTCTGGAAGCATTAGTGCTAATTCCAAGACCTCTTCCCGTTGCAAATCTCCCAACTGCATTCAAATTTCTAAACTGAATAGCATCACCACTTGACTCGTTGTATAACATCATGTGGTTGTTATTTCTGATGTACGTAGGAAAATAATAAACTCCAAAGAAAGTTCCTTGGCTCGAACTATTTCTATTGTCCAATAAATTTAACGAAGTAGTGTTTTGTAAAGCTTTTATTGCCGCATTTGAATTTGCAGAAAATTCAATTGTGGTGTTGTAATTTGAAGTGTTGTTTAATGGAGTGTTTGTTGCAAAAGGATAGGGTGCGGAGCCATCTGATACCGTTATTGCTCCTGCTCCAGTTGGAAAAGTAGTTGTCCATGATGTAACATTGCCAAGGGTTAATCCATCTGGTTTGAACCAAGCAGTTAAGTTTGCAGTCCCTACATTACCAGGGTTTTGGGAAAAAATCTGGTTTGTAAAAACAAAAAGAGCAATAAATATGAAGAAATTAGTTTTCATTTATTGCTCTAATTTAATAAGAATAAATTGATGCTATTCTAATTGATTATTACTTTTTTAGTTAATCTGTTTTCTGCGTTTTCAATTTTAAGGAAATAAACTCCTTTTGGATAATTGGTTTCTATTTTTTTGGAAGTTCCTGTCCATACTAATTTGCCAGTAGCAGTGAATAGTTTTAGTGTGTAATTATCTAAGTTGGTTTTTATATTAATAAATTCATTAGCAGGATTGGGGTACACCTCAAAAGAGAATTTTGAGAGTTCAACTTTATTAATTCCAGTGGTTGTTCCACAACCTGAAACACCTCCAGGTAGTTTTGAATAATCAAAAGTAAGTGTAGGACAGAGATGAGTCTGAGATGAATTAAGCGAACCATTTGTATCTAACAAATAGGTTCCAGTTTGATAATTTAAATTTAAAACGCTTTGAAAATTTGCATCTAACGTGGATTGAATCTTTGCCCAAACCATCAAACTCCCGGGGAAATTGTTTGAGTCTAACGTTAATTTTGCATTGTTTTCTAAGTAAAAATGATTTGTACAAGATGGATTACTATTAAATACTTTTACACCTTGACAAACTAATATGCTATATGGAGCATTGCAGGACGTGAGAGTAGTATCACTTTTTATTACTAATGTATTTGAATCCAAAACTGGCGAGCAGTTTCTTTGCGAAATTCCAGAAAAAGAAAATGCGTAAAAAAGAAGGGTTGAGAGAATTATTGATTTCATAATTTTTGTTTTGTTCACTTTAATGACGTGAACAAAAATGAAACCGTTGCTTTTATTATTTTGGAGTCTTGAAATAAAGGTAAAGAGCAAATATCAACAGAATAAGATTTGGAATCCAAACTGCAATAAACGGATTGAGTCCAGAGTTTGTGGCGTAAACCGTTGAAAATCTATTAAATACAAAATACAAAGCCACAGAGCCAATTCCTAATAAAATAGTCATTCCTACTTTACTTCTTGCAGGTGAAATACTTATGCAAACTCCCAATAATCCCAAAATAAAAAGGGAAAGTGGATTAGAAGTTCTTGAATATATTTCGATTTCTACATAAGGAACAATAGCTGAGCCTTTCTGTTTTTCTTTGTCACGATACGTTAATAATTCTCCGTAATACATGGTGGAAATCACCTCGTTTCTTTGTCCCAAATCCTTAAGTCCAAATTGAAGTGTAGTATCTTTAGTCGAATATTTTAAAACACTATCGCCAGCTGCAGTAAAATATCTTTCAGTAACATTTTTAAGACTAAACTCATTGGATGTGCTATCTCCATAGGCGTAATTTGCATTTAGCGTATAAACCAATTTATTAAGTCCCGATTCGTCTTTTTCGTATTTATCTACCCATAATTCTCTTACAGATTTCATTTCTTTGAAATTGTAGGACTTATAAGAAACAATAGTCCCAGGAACAACTTCGAAGTGAACACCAGAGAGTATCGAAGAATAGTTGGTGTATACATTTTCAAAAGCAAGTCTTTTTTGATTTGCTTTTGGGAGCATTACAAAATTGATAAAAAAGGAAAATGCAACAATGATTCCGATTCCAATAAAAAAAGGTTTTAAAAGCCTATTGAAACTAATTCCCGTACTCAGAATTGCAGTAATTTCACTTCTTTGATTCAGCTTAAGTGTTACCATTACTATTGTAATGAGCAGAAATAAAGGGAAAAACATGTTTCCGATATAGACCACAAAACCACTATAATATTGAGTGATTAGCTCCATGATGGTCATTTTGGTCTTTAAGAAATCATCAATTTTTTCAGAAATATCAAAAACAACAATAATACAAAGCACCGCCAAAATCGAAAACAGAAATGTCTTGAGGATTTTCTTGATTATGTATTTATCTAGTGTCTTTAACATTGATAATTAATTGTTTAAAGTCTCGTAGCCATTTTTCTCACCATTTCAGTTTTCCACGGATGAAAATCTCCTGCGATGATGTGTTTTCTGGCTTCCTTCACTAACCAAATATAAAAGGATAAATTGTGTATGCTGGCAATTTGTGCTCCCAATATTTCTTTTGAGATAGTTAAATGCCTTAAATATGCTTTGGAGTAAAATGAATCTACATAAGAAGTTCCGTTCGGATCAATAGGGGAAAAATCAGCTTCCCATTTTTTGTTTTTTATGTTAATGAATCCTTCGCTGGTGAAGAGCATCCCGTTTCGAGCATTTCGTGTGGGCATTACACAATCAAACATGTCAATTCCCAACGCAATGGTTTCCAGTATATTAATTGGAGTTCCTACTCCCATTAAATACCTTGGTTTGTCAGCGGGGAGGATTCGAGTAACAATATCAGTATGTTTATACATGTCTTCAGCAGGTTCGCCAACTGAAAGTCCTCCAATAGCATTTCCCTCTCGGTCCATGCTTGCTATAAACTCAGCAGATTTCTCTCTCAAATCATCATAGACACTCCCTTGAACAATAGGAAATAAGGTTTGATTGTATCCATATTTTGATTCCGTTTCGTCAAATCGATTACAACATCTTTTTAACCAACGGTGAGTCATTTCCATAGAACGTTTTGCGTAGCCATATTCACATGGATATGGTGTGCATTCATCAAAAGCCATGATTATATCAGCACCAATTACTCGCTGAACATCCATAGCGTATTCGGGAGTAAAAAAATGTTTAGAACCATCAATATGAGATTTAAACTCAACTCCTTTTTCAATTATTTTTCTTCTTTCGGATAAAGAGTAAACTTGATATCCGCCAGAATCAGTCAATATTGGTTTTCGCCAACCGTTGAATTTATGAAGTCCTCCAGCTTTTTCGAGTATGTCGAGTCCTGGTCTTAGGTATAAGTGATAAGTGTTTCCAAGTATAATTTGTGCCTGAATGTCGTCTTCGAGTTCCCTTTGATGAACTCCTTTTACAGTTCCAGCAGTTCCTACAGGCATAAAAATAGGAGTTTCAATTTCACCATGATCTGTTTTTATAAGTCCAGCTCTAGCTCGGGAATCTTTGTCCGTGGTGATTAAATTAAAATCCATGTTTTGTTGGTTTATTGAATGTTGACAAAACTAATACTTTTGAAAGGATTGAAATAAATATAATAACAATTTATAGTTTGTAAGTACTTTGTTAATTTTGTGAAATTCATTTTTATTTTTCATATTTTTAATTGTAATAAACAAGATTTAGATTGTTAGGAGATAATTTTTCAAAAAAGGCCAAAGGAGATTTTGAACTCATCCAAAGAGCCATAGATAAAAAAGACGATTCGGCTTACACGGAATTAATGTCTCGTTACAAGGATTCTATTTATTTCATGCTTTTAAAAATGGTAAGAAATAAAGACGATGCTGAAGACCTTACAATTGAAGCTTTTGGTAAAGCATTTATGAATCTTGATCAATATTCTCCAAAGTATGCATTCAGTACCTGGTTATTTAGAATTGCTTCAAATAATTGCATTGATTTTTTGAGAAAAAAGAAAATGGAGACAACTTCTATTGACCAAAGTTTTGAAGATGAGGGTGCACCTTTTATTTTTTTACCTTCAACAGGAAGAAACCCTGAAGAGGATGCTATCAGAAATCAAAAGTTCAAAATGATGCGGGAATTGGTAGCTGAACTAAAACCTCAATATAAGGAACTTATTGAATTGCGGTATTTTAAGGGATTGTCTTATGATGAGATTTCCAAAGAATTGGATTTGTCTTTGGGAACTGTTAAAGCCCAATTGTTCAGAGCTCGAAAAACATTAGAGGAAGTAATAAAACCTAAAATGGACCACATTTAATTTGAAATTAGAACGAATTACATATTATTTTCCAAATTTGGAAGATATTCAGATAAAACAGCTTGAACAGTTAAAGCCGCTTTATGAAGAGTGGAATGCCCAGATTAATGTTATAAGCAGAAAAGACATGGATAATTTTTACGAACGCCATGTTCTGCACTCCTTGGCTATAGCCAAAGTGATTGATTTTAAGCAAGGGACATCAATATTAGATGTTGGAACAGGAGGAGGATTTCCTGGCATACCCTTGGCTATTTTGTTCCCAAAATGTAAATTTCATCTCGTGGATTCGATTGGTAAAAAAATTAAAGTAGTCAATGAAGTAGCGAAGGAACTGGGGCTTAAAAATGTGAAAGGAGAACACATAAATGCGAAACTAATTACTGGTAAATATGATTTTGTAGTGAGTAGGGCAGTTACTCGATTGTATCCTTTTATTGGATGGATAAAAATGAACATAAAAAGACCAAGTTTTAACACTATACCAAATGGAATTTTGTATCTTAAAGGCGGAGATTTGAAGGAAGAGTTAAGCGAAGTAAATAAAGAGTATAATTCATATTTACTTTCTGACTTTTATGAAGAGGAGTTTTTTGAAACTAAAAAAGTAATACAGGTAATTCTGTAATGTAACACGTTTATTATGAGCGATTTTTCTGAAAATAGCGAAGAGCTAAAAGCTTTAGTAACACGGATTGAAAGTAAACTTGACAACAAGGATTCTTTCTATTTGGATGTTGAGGAGATTAGTCGTGTTTCCAATTATTACCTGGAAAAAGGAATGACTGGAAAAGCTATGGTTATTCTGAAAATTGGATTGAATTTACACCCGGTTTCTTCGGATATCAAACTGTATTTAGCTCAGGTACATACTGCCAATGGAGAGTATAAAGAAGCACTTAGATATGCCGATCTTACACTTTCAGTTGAGCCTAATAATGTTGAGGTTTTAATTCTGAAAGCTGAGATATACAGTTATCTGGGAGATCATAAAAAGTCAATTGATTACTATGAACAATTTTTACAAAAAGGTGATAAAGAAAATCTTGACTTAGTATATAATGATATTGCGTGGGAGTATGAATCACTTATGGATTACGAGAGTGCACTGAAATATTTAAAACTTGCTCTTGAATCGAATCCAAAGGAAGATACCTTGTTATTTGAAATTGCCTATTTCTACGAAGAGTTAAAAAAGCATGATGAATGCATCAAGTTTTACAATAAATTTTTGGATGAAAACCCTTACTCTTTCAATGGTTGGTACAATTTAGGAATAGTTTATAACGAACAAAAGAATTTTAAAAAAGCTGTTCATGCTTTTGAATATGCAACTTTAATTAAAGATGATTTTACATCAGCTCATTTTAATAAGGGAAACTCTCATTTTAATTTAGGTGAATATGGAGAGGCATTAGAATGTTATTACAAAACTTTTGAACTTGAAGATAATCAAGCAATTACATTTTGCTATGTAGGCGAGTGTTACGAGAAATTAGATAATTACCGAGAAGCCGAAAAGAGTTTCGAACTTGCTTTGACTCTAAATGAAGATATACAAGAGGGGTTAATAGGAATGGCAATTATAAAGGACAAACAGGGATATACTCAAGAGTCCGTTCCTTTTGTAGAAAAGGCAAATAGGTTGTATCCAAAAAGTTCTTCGTGTTGGTATATTGCTGCTGAGGTTTATAATAAATTAGGTTTGTATGACGAAGCTTATTTAGCCTATGCCAAAGCAGATGAATTTAATACCGACAATACAATTCAAATTATTTTAGATTTTTCGAATTTCATAGCAGAAAACTTATCTATACTTGAAGCAGCAGATTATTTGGAAGGGCATGATAATATCAAATCTCAATATAGATTAGTTGCCTATTATCACTTACTTGGTAAACACAAAAAAGCGCTTAATCAGTTAGAAAATTGTTTGAATATTGATTTTGATTTGCATTCAGAATTACTTGAATATCAAGAAGAATTGGGAGAAATTCCTGAGTATATTCAGTTAATCAATGGTTTTAGAGATTAATGATTATGAAAAATTTTATTCCTTTTATACTCTGTCTAATTTTAAATTCTTGTCTTTCTCAAACATCTGTCGATTATGTTTTAACAAATGAGGAGAAGATAATTTGTATTGACAATGGTTTGGATACAACAATTGTTAAAGAAATTAGAAAGACTGTAAAAAGCAAGATAGAATCATTTCATTATTCCAAGTACAAAATTCACAGCGATTCAGGAACAAAAGAAGTCTCTCCGATAAGGCTTGATGGGATTGTTTTTAAAACTGAAAATCATAAAAGTTATGATTTGATTTTTAGTCTAAAAAAAGAATTTAATAAATTGGGTTATACGATATTCATGTTAGAATGTAACTTTGGTTTTGATGGACAGAAAGATGTAATAGCAGTATTGAAAACAGTAAATAAATTAGAAATCTTAAAGAGTCTCGAGACTGATGGAATTAATTATGATATTGATTCTGATAGCTTGTTAAATATTATTTCAGACTTAGATAAAAAGTATGAGCTGGACTTAATTGGAGCATCGGGTGATTATTGCGAATTTATAATTACCAAAGAGCCAAAGAAATGGCTGGATTTTGCAAAGGAAATTTATAAGTTTTGTCCAGACATCGTAGACCAAGGAACTGAAACAGTTGAAAAACTGGCTGAAGAAATGAAAATATCTAAAACACTTTATCTTTGGTGGGACTGAGTTTTTAATCCTTATCTGAAATAAACAGCAGTCCAATAAAAGTCAACATTGAATTCACGATGATTAGTGAGCCTCCAAAATTGAAACCCAGTTCGTTTTTGGTGTAATAATCAATTGCATAAGTAATAATAGGAGAAGCTAAACAGATAATAATTGTAAGATTATCTTTGACTTTTCTTTTTGTAAAAATTCCAAAAAAGAACATCCCGATTAACGGCCCATAAGTAAATCCAGCCAACCAGATCAATTGCCAAATTGCGCTGTCATCTAAAGTAGCATGCAGAATAATTACCGTAACTAATAATACTCCCGACATAATCACATGAATCAGCTGTCGCTTTTTCTTTGACGTTTTTTCTTCTTCCGTGTCAATAAAATCAACACAAACCGAGGTTGTGAGGGAAGTTAAAGCAGAGTCGGCCGAAGAATAAGCTGCGGCAATTAATCCTAATAAGAACAATATTCCTACTCCAATTCCAATATTGCTTTTTAATGCAATTTCAGGAAACAATAAATCTCTTTGTGGTTTTGTGTCGATAACTACTCCCAATTCATTCGTTATTTCTTTGAAAGGAACTGTAATTCCTTCTTGAGCTGCATACATATAGAGCAAAGCTCCCAGAGCTAAAAACACCAAATTGATAAATACCAAAACGATACTAAACGAAACCATATTGGTTTGCGCGGACTTTATGTTTTTACAGCTGAGGTTTTTTTGCATCATATCTTGATCCAATCCTGTCATACCAATTGCTATAAAGATTCCTCCAAAAAACATTTTCAGAAAGTGATTTTTGTTGTTGATGTCCTCAAAAAAGAAAATTTGAGAAAACTGACTGTTCTTAATGGTTTCAATTGCTCCGCCAGTTTCGGATAGATTTAATTCTTTGGATAAGAACCAAAAAGTAAAACCGAGTGACAGGAGCATAAATAATGTTTGCAAGGTATCTGTCCAAATTATGGTTTTGAGCCCGCCTTTAAAAGTATAAACCCAAATGAGCAAAATTGAAATTAACACCGTTACTTCGAAAGGAATGTTGTATTCATCAAACACATAGCGTTGCAATACATTTGAAACTAATAATAAACGAATAGAAGCTCCTAAAACTCTTGAAACTAAAAAGTAAACTGCTCCAATTTTATGGGAGTTAGGCCCAAATCTATCTTTTAAATAAGTGTAAATAGAGGTAACATTCATTCGGTAATAAATAGGCATAAGTACATACGCAATCACCAAGTAACCAACCAAATATCCAAAAACCATCTGCATATAACCAAACTGAGCAGTGTATTCGCCTGCTTCATTTGTAATTCCCGGCCAGCCAGGAATTGAAATAAATGTGATTCCTGAAAGGGAAGCTCCTATCATTCCAAATGCAACTAAAAACCAAGGGGATTTTTTATTTGCCAAATAAAAAGATTGATTATCAGCACCTCGGCTTGTTATGTATGAGATTCCAATAAGAACCATAAAATAACCGATAAGAATAGAGAAAATAAATCCTGCTGACATAAGAGAAGTCTATTGAATAATTAATTTTTAAATATAGAGACTTTGAATTACATTTAAGAAATTTTACTACTTAAACTAAAAAGTTGCAAATGAATACTCTTGGAAAAATATTAATAGTTGGGATTGCTTTAATTTTATTGTCGAGTTGTGAAAAACAAGAAATTACTTCTATTCCTCTTTGGGAAATAACAAAAGATAATGCGAAAACCTCCTATATAGCTGGAACCATTGAGTATTTGCCTAAAGAAAAAGGGGAAACGATGTTCACCAAAAGGTTGAATGATGCTTTTGAGAACTCTGGAGTTTATATTCCTCATATTAACGTTCAGGATTCGGATATGCTATTGGCAATGAAAGAGCTTGAAATCGGAAGCAATCAAACGTTGAAAGGTGTATTGCCTCAGGAAGCTTTTAATAGACTTTCTATTATGAAAAATGAATGGGATACTAAAACCCCAAATAGTATTCAACCTCCTGATAGCGTTAAAATAAAATTGATTTTTTATTTGCAAGACATAGCCTTTTATGACAATAAAAACAGTTTTTTGTTCTTTCAGCATTGGGCAAGAAAAGCAATGCCAATGAATAAAAACATCTCAGGTTTAGAAACTTGGCAAGATGGTTTTAGATCTATGGGTGAGGTATCTCTCGAAGATCAAATTAAGTTTATGAATTCTATTCAGGATTTTGATTCATTTAGAAAGATGTTGAAAGGGAATACGGAAGAATTTTATCTCAAAGAGGAGTGGCTTTTATTAAAAGATTTTTACAGAACCCAATTTCCTTTTTTGAAAGATTATAACGAAACTTTAATAAAGGAAAAGCATCAAGACTGGGCAGAAAAATTAAATGCTGCAATGGATACTTCTTCTTGTTTTATTTCGATTGATGTAACTCACCTTGTAGGAGATGACAACTTGATTGATGAATTGTTATCAAAAGGTTATAAGGTGAGTAAAATTGAATAATCGGCACTATTTTTGTCAATAATTATGAAAAAGATGAAACTCTATTTATTTCTATTTCTTTCCTTTGCTTCGGTAATTGGAATCTCCCAAGACACAATCAATCAGCAAGATACTGTTCTTCAAATTGACACTACCCAGAAAGTGATTGTAGTGAATCCACTTCCGATAAGTATTTATAATGTGCTCAAAACCAAAGGAACTGGAATTGAATGTACCATGTATTCCTCTTCAAAGACGTTTACTCTACCTAAAAACTCTGGAACTAATTATTTCCTTTCTTTTATTGAAGGAAAAGCAACTGTAAATTATAATAAAACTAACTCTGCTTACATTATGATTTTGGTGGAGGATGATTTCTATATGGATGCTGAACTTTCTATTTCTGAGAAAAGCAGTTATATCATTTTCAAAAAAGACGGTGTTAAGTATATTAACGTGTTAAGTCCAGCAGGGAAGAAGTTTTTCAAGAAATTTTTGTGATAATCACTTTGGGATAAGAGCGTAAATCAATACAAAAAACGCAAGAATCATTGCAAGGGTAAAAGAGACAAGTCGAGCAATAATTCCCCAATTTTTTACAATAGGAATTTTCTTTGTTAATTGGTCAATGGATCCAATAAAGCCATCGTTTCTCGATTCCATATTCACGTACCCTAACTGAATAAGAATGCTTCCAGCAGTTTCATAATCTTCTTCGGGGACTTGAATTTTCACACCACCAATTGCATTGGAAATAAAATTGTCAGTTTGAACGGTTAATTCATCTTTTAGAAAAACATCAATCCCTTCGGTCTCAAGTTGCAATTTGATAACGTGAGCTTCAGATGGATAAGTTACTGTATGTATTGTTTTGAAAGCCATTGTTGTACTAATATAACACTTTAACTTTTCATAAGGATTATTTAAAAGCATTTTTATCTCTTTTCCATTCGTGTTTGCACTCAAAACAAAAGTATGTTTTTTGTCTAAAAGCAGGAATAAGTGCCATGAACAAAATCGAAAAAATAAAAGTTAGTATTCCTGATTTTTTATAAAGATATACGTTATCTGAATCACATTTTGGACAGTATTCTTTCATGCGGATTAAAATTAAAATCTTACATTATCAATCAATCTCACTCCATCGATTGTTCCGGCAAACGAAACAAAAATCTCATCGCAATCTTCCCAGTTCTCAAATTCTAATAAAGATTTAGAGTCTCTAATTTCAAGATACTCCACATCCAGAATTCCTTGAATCATTGCTTTTGCATTGTTTTGAATCTCTTTAACCGTGAAATAAGAATGATATTCCTTTATGTAATTTAACCCATATGAAATGACTGAGGCGGCTTCTCTTCCTTTAGGAGTTAATCTTTCGTTTCGTGAACTTCGAGCCAACCCGTTTTCTTCTCTGATAATAGGGCAGCCCACAATTTCCGTTTCCAAGTTTATGAGTTCTACCAATTTGGTAACTATTCTATACTGTTGAAAATCTTTTAACCCAAAGAATGCTTTGTCAGGTTTCACAATTTGAAGTAATAAGCTTACAACATTAGCCATCCCTTGAAAATGTCCTGGTCTGAACTCTCCCTCAAGCACATTTTCTAATCCTCCAAAATCAAAGTTTTTTAACTCTATTTTCTCGCCATAAACTTCATTGACAGAAGCAGGTGAGAACAAATAATTGCAATATTCTTTAATAAGTTCTTTGTCAGCTTCAAGAGTTCGAGGGTATTTATCTAAGTCTGATTTTTCATTGAATTGAGTAGGGTTTACAAAAATACTGCAAACGACTATATCACAGTTTTCACGGGCTTTTTTTATCAATGATAAATGCCCGTTGTGAAGTGCTCCCATTGTGGGAACAAATCCTATTGTGTGACCTTTGTCCTTTTCAGTGAGTAAAAAGCTTTTTAATTCTTTGGAATGTGCAGTAAATTTCATGTTTTCAAAAGAGAGTTAATTAGGCTAAACTAACTGAAAATATTGATATATCGGACATTTTTTTGTACTTTTGTAAAGTTTAATTCAAACAAAGAATACAAATCATAAAGTATATATGAGTACAAAAAAAAGAATATTATATATCTCACAAGAAGTAACTCCTTTTTTAAAGGCTTCTGAGATATCATCGAACGTGAAGAATCTTGCACAAAAGACGCAAGAAAGTGGGAAAGAGATAAGAGTTTTTATGCCTCGATATGGATTGGTAAATGAAAGAAGAAATCAATTGCATGAGGTTATCCGATTATCGGGTATGAATATGATAATCAATGATGTGGATCACCCGCTTATTATTAAAGTAGCATCAATTCCTTCTGCAAAAATGCAGGTTTATTTTATTGATAACGAAGAGTATTTCAAGAGAAAAGCAATTGTTGGGGATGAAAAAGGAAAGCTTTTTGAAGACAATGTTCAGCGTTCAGTTTTCTTTATCAGAGGAACCCTGGAAACTGTGAAGAAATTAGGATGGATTCCCGATGTAATTCACTGCCATGGATGGATGACTTCTTTACTTCCTTTATACCTTAAGACTTATTTCAAAGATGATCCTCACTATGCTAATACTAAAGTGATTAGTTCTATTTATGAAAATAATTTTGAAGGAGAATTAAATGATAACATCGAAGATATTTTGAAATTTGATGGCGTTGAAGAAAGCTTTATGAATCATATTAAAGAAGGTTCGGATTACTTTAATCTTACCAAAACTGCCATAGATTATTCGGATGGAGTTGTATTGTTTTCAGATAATATTCAGTCGGATGTGTTGGATTACGCCAATAATTCTAAAGCTGACACGTTAAACTTTGTTAAAGAAGAGGAACATTACGAGAATTGCTCCAAATTTTACGATGAAATCATCGAAAAAGAGGCTAACTTAGCCGAATAACTTAACTGCTTAAAGAATGAACAACATTTTTTTAAATTATAATGTACGGAAAGCTCTTTTGCTTTCCGTACTTGTTTTACTCCTTTTTAATTGTAAAAAAGAAGATAATTTTATTGGTACTGAACTCCAAAATGAAGATTTAGGGGTTACTCAATATGACAATTTCAAACTCACTACTTATATCACCAAAGCTGATTCATTAAGGTCAGATGAATTGTCGGTTTCTACTCTTGGAAGCATAAATGACCCTATTTTTGGTAAGACTCAATCCAGTTTTTTTACTCAATTACGAATCCCTTTTGATTTAGTAGATCTAAGAAGCACAGGAGGAAGTATCAATGATATTGTGTTGGACTCTGTGGTATTAGCTTTGGATTATCACGATTCTTACGGGAATCTTGATGCTCAGACATTTGAAGTGTTTGAGCTGGTTGATAATATGAGTATAGATTCGTCCTATTACAATGGGAAATCGTTCACATCTACAGGAATAAATATTGTAGAGCCAGGTAATGGAAATCAAATTCCTGACCCATCCTCTACTGTAAAAGTAGGTGAAGATACACTTCCGGCTCAGTTGAGACTTAAGCTAAATAAATCTTTTGGACAAAAAATCATTAACGAAAGTGGAAACGCAACTATTTCGGACAATGATAACTTCCTTCAATTTATAAAAGGAATAGAGGTGAAAGTAAATAATCCAGGACAAGCAACTGATCAAGGAGGGGTGTTGTTATTTGATTTATTATCCGTGAACTCAAAACTAACTTTGTACTACAGAGACACCGCTACAAAAGACACATCGACTTTTGATTTGTTGATAAATACAAATTGTGCCCGTGTTAATTTAAACGAGCATGATTACACAGGAACTCCTGTTGAAGCGCAACTTGCTGATAGCACTTTGGGTACTTCAAATGTTTATATTCAAGGTCTACAAGGGATTAAAACTGAGGTTAGTTTAGGTGATGTGACAAACTGGAAAGATTCAAATGTCATTATTAATAAGGCTGTACTTAAGTTTCCATCAGAGTTTATGGCAAGCTCACCATTTGATCCAATAGCACAAGCTTTGATTATAAGAAATGACGATGGAGTGAAATATTTATTGCCAGACCAAACTATGTTTCCAGGTCAAGCTGGATTGGATAATGTGGGAGGTGATTATAACGAAACAACTCACGAGTATGAGTTTAATATAACCCGATATTTAAACAATGTACTAAACGGAAGATTTGAGAATAATCGTTTAACATTGGAATGTATATCTGCAATGGTAACCCCAAACAGAACAGTATTTTATGGAAGCAATGCCATGACTGCTCAACCTAAATTAACAATTACTTATACCCAATACTAAAACCTAAATAATATGTGTGGAATAGTTGGTTATGTAGGCGAGAAACAAGCTTACGATATTCTTATAAAAGGACTAAAAAGACTGGAATACAGAGGCTATGACAGTTCAGGAATTGCAATATCTGGAGAAGACAGAGATTTAAAGTTTTACAAAAGAAAAGGGAAAGTAGCTAACCTTGAAGAATTTATTGGTGATCAAAGTACTCAAGGTACAATAGGAATTGGCCACACAAGATGGGCAACGCACGGTCCTGCTAATGATGTAAATGCGCATCCACATGCTTCTGGCGATGGTGATTTGGTGCTTATTCATAATGGAATTATAGAGAATTATGCAGTTCTAAAAAAAGAATTACAAAAGCGTGGACACGAATTTAAAAGTGATACCGATACTGAAGTTTTAGTTCATTTAATTGAAGAAGTAAAAAAACAAGAAAACGTAAGTTTGTTTGAAGCAGTAAGACTTTCACTTACCGAAGTGGTTGGTGCTTATGCCATTGTAGTAATGGATAAAAATAATCCAGACGAACTGGTACTTGCCAAAAAAAGTAGTCCGTTAGTAATTGGTGTTGGAAAAGATGACTTCTATGTTGGGTCTGATGCTACTCCAATCATTGAATACACAAAGAATGTTGTGTACTTGGAAGATGAAGAAATTGCGATTATCAGTAAAACTAACGGTTTAAAAATCAAAAAATTAAACAATCAAGATATTTCTCCAGCGATTCAAGAATTGCAAATGCAATTGGATGTGTTGGAAAAAGGAGGATACCCTCATTTTATGTTAAAGGAAATCTTTGAACAGCCCAAAACTATTTTGGATTGTATGAGAGGTAGAATCAATGCTCAAAAGGGATTTGTTTCTTTAGGAGGGATTTTGGAGTATGAAAATAAGATATTAAATGCCGATAGAATTATCATCATTGCCTGCGGAACTTCGTGGCATGCAGGATTGGTGGGAGAATATTTAATAGAAGATTTAGCAAGAATTCCTGTTGAAGTAGAATATGCTTCTGAATTTAGATATAGAAATCCAATTATTAATGAAAACGATGTGGTGTTAGCAATTTCTCAATCTGGAGAAACTGCAGATACATTGGCAGCAATCAAACTGGCAAAGTCAAAAGGAGCCACAATTTTGGGGATATGTAATGTGGTAGGCTCTACTATTTCAAGAGAAACTCATGCAGGTTCATACACACATGCTGGTCCAGAAATTGGAGTAGCTTCAACCAAAGCATTTACTGCTCAGGTGACAGTACTTTCATTATTGGCGTTACAATTGGCCCAAAAGAAAGGCACTATCGAAAAATCGAAATTAAACCGATTGTTATTCGAACTGGAATCAATTCCAGATAAAGTAGCTGAGGTATTGAAGTCTGATGATTTGTGTAAAGATATTTCTGCAATTTATAAAGATGTAAACAACGCACTTTATTTAGGAAGAGGATATAGTTTCCCTGTAGCTTTGGAAGGAGCTCTGAAATTGAAAGAAATCTCTTACATCCACGCTGAAGGTTATCCAGCTGCAGAAATGAAGCATGGACCTATTGCTTTGATTGATGAAGAAATGCCTGTTTTTGTGGTCGCCACAAAAGGTCCTTCTTACGAAAAAGTAGTAAGTAACATTCAAGAGGTTAAAGCCCGTAAAGGAAAAATTATTGCTATTGTAACTCAAGGAGATACGGAGGTTAAAGAAACTGCTGATCATGTGATTGAAATTCCTCATACCGAGGAGCAATTTGTGCCAATTTTATCTACAATTCCTTTCCAATTGTTGTCGTATCACATTGCAGTAATGAGAGAATGTAACGTAGATCAACCAAGGAATTTGGCGAAATCTGTAACGGTAGAATAAAACGATAAACTATGGATTCAAAAGACATAATGTTGTTAATGATAATCATTGTAGCCATTCTTGGTTCAGGATTTATCTTTTATATTATTGTGGGAGGTTTAAATAAGAAAAACGAAGTAAAACCAGTTCCACAACCATCACCTATACCAACTGTGAATCCTGAAGATGACAAACAAAAACATTTGTTTCCACTCAAATTACAGGCTTACGAAAGAATAGTATTGTTTCTTGAACGAATAGAGCCAAGTAGTTTGGTAATGAGGACTAAAACAATTGAAATGAATGCGAATCAGCTTCATTCAACACTATTAAATAATATCAGAGAAGAATATGAGCAGAATGTGGCCCAACAGATTTATATCTCGGATAACTCATGGAATTTGGTAAAACAGGCTAAGGAAGAAACTATTAAAATCATCAATTTGGCTGGAAACTCTATGAATCAAGATTCTACAGGGAATGATTTGACTCGTAATATTTTTGAAAAAATGATGGTGTTACCAAAGTCTCCTTCTCAAATTGCTTTGGATTTTGTAAAAACAGAAATCAAAAGTATCCTATAATCACCATGCAAGAACACGAATTTAAACTCACCGAAGAATACATTCAATTAATTCAATTGCTCAAAGCCATGTCATTGGTTGGAAGTGGAGGAGAAGCCAAAGAAGTAGTTCGCCAAGAATTAGTTTTTTGCAACGGAGAACTCGAAACTCGAATGCGATACAAGGTCCGCAAAGGAGATGAAATTGAGTTTGAAGGGAATTTGGTTAAAGTGATTTAACATGGATGATTCAATCATTGATGATGTATTTAATGAGGAACCAAAAGAGAAGAAAGCGGATTATAGAGCTTATTTTATTTGGATATTCTTGCTGTTAGTAGCATCTCTGTTTAAAATAATGCATTGGCCTTTCGGGAGTTTATTATCTCTTCTTGCTTATGCTGGTATGATGTCTTTCTCTTTAATTGCTTTGCTGTTTTATAAAGATTATAAAAGAGTAAATTTCATTATGTTAGGGTTGACTATAATTCATGTAGTAACCAAAATATATAGTTTTATTTCTAAGGATGACATAGGGTTCAATTCATTTTGGTTGTACAGTTTTTTAGGAGCTACTGGGATAATATCTTTAGTTTATTATCTGATTTATAGTGTTAAAAAGCCAATTTAAAGCTCGCTCCACA
>JBMYYT010000016.1:0-19901 GCA_049609665.1 Flavobacteriales bacterium
AAAAGGATATCTTTTCCTCCTTCGTTGTCATCTCCTGATCCATCTCTGTAATATTCTGCCAATGTTAATCCAGAAAGTGCTACTCTTGCTCTTGCTCCTGGAGGCTCATTCATTTGACCAAAAACGAAAGTCGCTTTTGATTCTTTCATTTCTTCTTTATCAACCAAAGATAAATCCCATCCACCTTCTTCCATCGAGTGCATAAATTTATCTCCGTATTTGATAATTCCTGATTCAAGCATCTCTCTCATCAAGTCATTTCCTTCTCTTGTTCTCTCTCCTACTCCAGCAAATACTGAAAGTCCACCGTGACCTTTGGCAATATTGTTAATCAACTCCTGAATCAATACTGTTTTTCCTACTCCTGCTCCTCCAAACAAACCAATCTTTCCTCCTTTTGAGTAAGGCTCAATCAAATCAATTACTTTAATTCCTGTAAAAAGCACTTCTGTAGAAGTAGATAAATCTTCAAATTTAGGGGGTGCTGCGTGAATTGGCTTTTTGTTTTCTTGAGTAGTTTCCCCCAATCCGTCAATTGCATCTCCGATCACGTTAAATAATCTTCCTTTAATTTGATCTCCAGTAGGCATACTAATTGGAGCTCCAGTTGCAGTTACTTCAAGACCTCTTCTCAATCCTTCCGTTGCGTCCATCGCAATTGTTCTTACAGTATCTTCTCCTGTGTGTTGTTGACATTCTAGTACAACAACCTCACCATTTTCTTTGGTTACTTCAAGTGCATCCAATATTTTTGGTAAAGATCCTTGATCGTCAAATGCAACGTCAACTACTGGTCCAATTACCTGAGAGATTTTTCCTTTTACAGACATAGTTAAATAATTTGTGTTAATTGAAATTTCAAATTCGGTACAAAATTACTTTTTATTCAATCAATAACCAATAGATTTCAATAAAAAATTACCTTTGGAGAAGTAAAAAAATTATAGCTTGAAAATATACCGAGATATAACCGATTTTAACCCTGAAAAAGAGGTGTTTCTGACCGTAGGGACTTTTGATGGAATCCACTTTGGGCACCAGAAATTGATTGAACACCTTAATAATTCTGCTAAAAGCAAAAATGGAGAGTCAGTAATTCTAACTTTCTCCCCTCATCCAAGAACTGTCCTTTTTCCTGAAAATAATTCACTGAAACTGATTAATACGCTGGATGAAAAAATAGAGAGGCTGGAACAAAGTGGAATTGACCATCTCATTATATATCCCTTTACCAAAGAGTTTTCAAGAATATCCGCTTTAGAGTATGTCCGTGATTTTTTAGTAAAAGAACTGAAAGTTTCTACCCTAATCATCGGTTACGATCATCAATTTGGAAAAAATAGAGAAGGGAATTTTGAGTATTTAACAGAACTTAGTGAACTTTACAATTTTAAAGTTATTGAGATTTCTGCTCAAGATATCAATGAAATTAATGTGAGCTCAACTAAAATAAGAAATGCTATTGAGTCGGGAGAGATTCATTTAGCAAATCAATATTTGGGATACACTTTTTCGATTACTGGAAAAGTAATTGAAGGCAAAAGAATTGGTAACACACTCGGCTTTCCAACTGCCAATGTTGAAATTGAGGATTCAATTAAAATTATCCCAACAAATGGAGCTTATGCCGTAAGAGTTTCAACAAAAGACAATTGGTTTAACGGAATGCTTAATATAGGAACAAATCCAACTGTTAATTCTCAAAATCCAAAGTCAATTGAAGTAAATATCTTTGATTTTGATCAAGATATTTATGGCGAAGAAATAACAATTCAATTTATAAAAAGACTAAGAGAAGAAGTAAAATTTGAAAGCTTAGATCAATTGAAAAATCAATTGAGATTGGATAAAGAAAATTCTGAAAAATTGCTAAAATAAGAAAGCTCCATTCAATTAAGAATGAAGCTTTCAAAAGTTTTGATTATAAATAATTTAGAACTTATAGCTAAAGCCAATATTTAATACTTCTTTGAATTGAACTCTTGGTCCAGTTGCATCAATAATACCATCGTTGTTATTGTCAACAGCAATGTTAATATCATGATCATAAATCAATGAAGTAGCAATACTTGCAGTAATGTACTTATTTACTTTCATACTCAACAAAACATCCCATAAAACATCAATGTTTTGAGGTCTGTCAATGTAATTTGAGAACAAAGTCAATTGAGTTTTAAGATTTACGTTTTTCAAAACATCTTTTTGAAATTTAGCCATAAATAATCCACCCAATTCGTTTCTCAAAGTAGAATTTGTATCTACACCAAAAGCACCAACTGAATTCAAAGCATCATCCAATACAAATGTTCCTCTATAAGAAACAGGAGCAATAAAGATTGACAAAGCAGCATTTGGCTTGTAATCAAATCCAAGTGCACCTGTTAAGTAGGCTGGAGACATGATTCTCGAAATTAAAGTAGCTCTTGCTTCATCAGCAAAACCAGGAGCAAACTGAGTTCTGAAGTTTACTAATCCTCCGTAATACCACTTTTCGTTTTTCTTGAACTGTTGACCATATTTAGAGTTTAACTCAATTCTATCGTCACTTTTAATAAATTCTCCTCCATCTTGGCTAATTAATCCATAGGCTAAATCCAGCGAGTTATCCCATGCTCTTTTTCCATTTTTGTAGTTAGCAAATAAACTCCCTAATGAGTTTCCAGAAATAGAACTGAATCCACCTCCTGCCCAATTGGACAGTGCAACTTGACTAAAGTTAAGACCTAACATACCACCTTTGGTCCATCCTTCTTTTGCTTTATCGTCTGAACGTGCTAATACTCCTCCATCAACATTTTTTGTTGCTTCGTCAGAAGTTTGTTGAGCGAATGAGTAAGAACCCATTGTTAAAACTGAAACTAATAAAATAATACTCTTTTTCATTTTTGTTTTTTTTGTTTAGTTAAGATTAAGTTGATTAGATTTTTTTAATTGTATCTTTACCAATATTAAGTACAAACGTACTATTAATATAGGCTTTGTTCAAAGCACATTAACAAAAGATTAACCACATTACATGTCACAGAAAACCGACAAAAAGCTCAAAAAAGGCTTAAAAAGGAGGATTGTAAAACTTATTTTAGAATCCCCATCCAAACACTACACCTCTTCTCAAATAGCAAAAGCACTGAGATTCAACCAACCGATGAAAAAAAAGTTAATTGAGAAATTACTAAAAGAAATGGTTCAAGACTCTCGATTAACTATTCAAGATGACAGGTATCATATCTCAGTAGATTTTGACACTACAGAGGGAGAAATAGAATTTACTGCAAAAGGAAGTGCATACATTTTAATAGAAGGGAAAGACGACATTTACATTCCAAGAGGAAAAACTCTAAACGCCTTGAATGGGGATACGGTCGAATATTCTATCATTAAAGTAAAAAAACAAGGAAAAGTTGAGGGTAAAGTAGAAAAAGTAATTAAACGAAAAAGAACTGAGTTTGTAGGAACACTGGATGTTTCACAAAAATTTGCGTTTGTAATCTCCGACAATAAAAAAATTCATATTGATTTCTTTATTGATTTAAAACACCTAAAAAAAGCCAAAAATGGGGACAAAGTAATTGTTGAACTAATAAATTGGCCAGCAAGATTGAATTCTCCTTTTGGAAGAATTAAAAAAATATTAGGTAAATCTGGAGATACAGACACTGAAATTAATGCTATTATGGAAGATTTTGAACTTCCTTATCAATTTCCTCAAGAAGTACTGCAAGCCGCTGAAGATGTAGATACTACTATCTCAAAAAAGGAAATTGCCAAACGAAGAGATTTTAGAAACATCGATACACTTACAATTGACCCTTTTGATGCAAAAGATTTTGATGATGCCATTTCTTACAGAGAATTGGAAAATGGAAATATTGAAGTAGGAGTCCATATTGCTGATGTTTCGCATTATGTTGTTCCAGGAACCATTATTGATGATGAGGCTATTCACAGAGGAACTTCGGTTTATTTGGTAGACCGAGTTGTCCCGATGCTTCCAGAAGTGTTATCTAATCAAGTTTGTTCGTTGAGACCTAATGAAGAAAAGTTAACTTTCTCAGCAGTATTTGAATTGGATAAAGAAGCAAATCTGAAAAACAAATGGTTTGGAAGAACCGTTATCAATTCCAATCGAAGATTCACTTATGAGGAAGCCCAAGAACGAATTGAAAACAAAGAAGGCGATTATCAAAAAGAGATAAATACCTTGAATGATTTGGCACAAATAATGAGAGCCAAACGAATGGGCAATGGAGCACTGAACATTGAAACTACTGAAGTAAAATTTATAGTTGAAAACGGAAAACCAGTTGGGGTAAAACTCAAAACTTCTAAAGAAGCACATAAATTGGTTGAGGAGTTTATGCTATTGGCAAACAAACACGTTTCAAGATTCATAGGAATTCCTAAAAAAGGAGAAGCTCGATATCCAAATATTTACCGAATTCATGACAAACCCAGTGACGAAAAAATTGCTGATTTACATCGATTTGTAACAGATAATGGGTATGAAATAAAAGAAGTGAAAGACAAGCCTTTGTCGTTTGCCCTGAATAATTTATTGACCGAAGCCAAAGAGAATCGAGAAATTGAATTTATTGGCCCAATGGTAATTCGTTCCATGGCAAAAGCAGTTTATTCTGCGGAGAATATTGGGCATTATGGACTTTCGTTTGATTATTATTCTCATTTTACCTCCCCTATTCGTAGGTATCCAGATTTGATGTTGCATAGGATTTTACAAAACTTCTTGGATAAGAAAAAGCCTCAATTAAACGAAGATGAGATTGAACAACAATCCAAATATTTCTCCAACCAAGAGAAGAAAGCTACGGATGCAGAAAGAGCTTCTATCAAGTTTATGCAAGTAGTATTTATGAAAGATAAAGTGGGCGAAGAATTTACTGGAACTATTTCTGGAGTAACGAGTTACGGAATTTTTGTAGAGATTAATGAAAATAAGTGCGAAGGATTAATTAGAACCAATGCTATTACTCAAGATCGATTTTACTTTGAGGAAAATGGAAAAAAATTAGTGGGTAAAAATTATGGTGATGAACTCAAAATGGGTTCTAAAGTAACCGTTGAAATTACCAAAGTGGATATGATAAACCGAACCATCGATATGGAGTTAGTTGATTATGAGAGGAGTTGATTAAAATCTACTTTTTGGAAACAACATTATATCAAATTTTGCTGTAAAATAAAATTTCTCATAACTCCTCATACTCTTTTTGAAGGCAAAATTATAACCTGAATTAAGGTGTAAATGCCAAATCTGAAATCCTAATTCTGGTGAATAACCAAACGAACCATTATTGCCATTATTCAAATATGAAACATTAAACGGACGAATATTTAACCACCGTGATGAGCCAGAAAGAAAGGAAAAATTCATTCCCCAACCTTTGGAGTTAGTGATGTTTTTCTTGAATCCCAAACTTAAAAAAGATCCCGCTATCATTTTAGAATCATAATAAGTAATGAGCTTTCCCTTGCAACTATCTTGAACTTTAAAGAAAGGAGTTAGTGCATTTATTAAAGAAGCTTCTACTCCAATCCATTGATTGTTGCCATAAAAATATTGAGGAGAAATAGCTGGTGATAAATTATCGGGTTTATAACCATATAACTTTAATATCGAATCTTCTATTCCAGGTACATTTCGATAATACTTATCACAATAAAGCACATTTTTCTTTTTCTTTATAAAATCCACTTGACAGTCTGTGCAAATAGTAATTGCTTCGTCAAATAATTTATTTTTAACCTCCCACAAACTATCACAATCCCTGGTTTCTTTGAGAAAATACCTTAACGCCAATCCTTTATTAACCAACAATCTCGCTTTAAAATTATTGTCCAACGAATCATAAGCAAGGTATTTATTACAACTGTCTGTAATTTTGTTGTAGCCTCTTAAACTCTCAATAGTATCAGTGATTTTCTTTTGCTGAAAAGCGGTTAACTTCTGTGAAAAGGAAAAACATCCTATAAATAGGAAAGCGAACAATATAAAAAATCTCATAATTTAAAATCTGTGAATAGGAATATCAAACTTGGCGGTAAAATAAAGCTTCTCGTAACTTCTCATACTTTTTTTGAAAGCTAAATTATAGCCTGCATTTAAGTGTAAATACCAAAACTGAAACCCAACCTCTGGAGCATAACCCCAAGATTTGTTTTCTCCATTGTTTAAATGAGAAAAATTTATTGGACGAATATTAATCCAATACAATGAAGCAGAAGCTGCAGAAATGTTCATTCCCCAACCTTTTTCATTCGAAATGTTTTTGCGAAAACCAAGAGTAGGCCCAGTGAGCGAATACATATGTGATGATGATATGTTTTTCATTTTATACCTACTTTGAAACACTTTAGGGGCAACCTCAAAACCTACCCATTGACTTTTTCCGTAAAAATACTGAGGAGTGAAAGACAAAAAATTGAGCGTTTCCTTAAATCCATATTCCCGCAATTTGGTAAACTCAAGTTCAGAAATATTGCTTTCGCAAGTGTACTGATTCATATAGTATTTTTCCAAAATATAATTAACCTCGCAATCTGGACAATTTTTTATTGCTGAGTCAAGTAATTCAATAATTAATGATTCAAACTCCGTTTTTCTCTTTTCGTAACTTACAGAAACTACTTCATCTCCTTGTTCATCTTCTTCCCAATAGAACCATGATGAGTCCGTAAATAACAAATACTTTGTTTTAAACGCCAAAGCTTTCCAATAAAACAATCCAGACTTAAGATGACATTCCGAAAAATTATAGGTCAAATATTTATTACAAGAATCTATTATTTGATTGAATTCAATTTCTAAGTCCATTGAATTAATTGATTGTAGAATGGAGTTTTGTTCAGCAGAATCCAACTTCTGCGAAAAAGAATTTGTTCCAAAAAACATCACTATTAAAAAGATATAACCTCTCATAACACCATAAAGATATTCAAAAAAGCAATTCAAGCTGTAACCAAACAAACTTTTGGGATTATATAAGTACAAGAAATCAATAAAACTACTTATCATGAAAACCAAAACCTCAACTCTCAAAGCTATTTCCTTGTTATTAATCGCTGGAACAGTTCTTTTTCTATCTTTTAAATATGTAGATGCTTCGGCAAATTCAGAAAAAATAAACAGCGATTTAAATGAAACCTCAACTTTAAATGAATTAAAACAAAACCTTTCCATTCCATCTATCGATGTGAAACATAGCGTGTACAAAATAGACTCTAAATCGGGCGGAAAAATAACCCACAAAACAGGAAGTGAAATTGAAATTCCTGCTGAATCCTTCGTAACCAAATCAGGAGAGGAAATAAGTGGAGAAGTAGAAATCCATTACAGAGAGTTTCATAATCAGATGGAGATTTTTGGGAGTGGAATTCCAATGGAATATGATTCTGCTGGAGAAAATTTAGTCTTTGAATCAGCAGGGATGATTGAGATTTTTGGGATTCACAATGGAGATACTTTAGCAATTTCACCTGATAAGGAATTGGCTATTTCGATGCATAGTAATAATCCCGAAACAAGGTTTAACCTTTATTATTTAGACCAAAACAAAACTTGGGTTAACAAAGGAAAAGATAGTATTTCAAAAGAAAATGGAGATTTAAAATCCGAAGAAGAAAAACTAAAAATAGCAAAAGAAGATTGTGAAGAGCAAAAAGAAATTGTTAAGACAGCAAAAAAGGAAGTGAAAGCAATTAAAAAATCTAAGCCTGAAAAACCAAGAGAGGCAAATCCTAAAAAACCTTCTTTTTCTATTGATTTTCTCAAAGATGAGTTTCCCGAATTTTCATCTTATGAAGGAACTATTTTTGAACTGGTAAAAGAAGAAGATTATGACGAAGAAGTGTATAAAACCGAATGGGAAAATGTAAAACTAAAACAAGATAAAAATGAATTTAAAGTTGAACTCAAGAAAGGAAAACTTAAAAAGTTATTTGATGTGATTCCTGTTTTGGAAGGAAAAAATTACAAAGAAGCTTTGAAAAAATTTAAAGCCAAATTTAAATCCTATTCTACAAAATTGAACAAAAGACTTAATGATGAAAAAATAGCACAAGAAGAATTGAAAACGAGACAAGAAAAACAAGAAAAACAAGCAGGTTTAGTGGCAAGACTAAGAAAGAAATTTAATCAAAACAGAAACCAAAATTGGGCGCAAAATAGAGCAGCAATGAACGAAAATTGGGGAAAAGGTAATTTTGAAGCGGAAAAACAAAATCTAAAAATAAAACGATTTTTTAAAGTTGATAAATTTGGAGCATGGAACAGTGACCAACCTCTTGCTCGAGGCAATAAAAGAATTGTGTGCAATGCAATTGTTGATAATAGAAACAAAAAATTGACAATGAATAAAGTATCCGTGCTGGAATTAAACAGAAATAGAGTAATCAGTATAATTCACTGGGAACAACTGACTCATGATCCTAAAACAAAATCCATTATGATTGGTGTTACCAATCAAGGGCAAATCGTTTATTCTCAAGAACTAAACTCTGTAAAAGGAGGGAAAATAAAAGTGAAAAAATTAGGCAAAAATGAAAGCTTGGAAACAATAAGACAAGAGATTTTAAACTAACTGATTGTTGAATTAATTGAAAGGGGGTTATCGTGTAAGTATCACGTGCCCTCTTTTTATATTTATCTCTTGGCCAATTAATTCTGAAATTTAAGGTTTCGCTTTCCTAATCAAAGTAACATGACCCGTTTTCTCAAAAATCTCTTGACCTTTTAATTTCTTGTATTGCATTTTCCAAACATACACTCCGTCTGGAACTTCTTGGCCTTTGAACTTTCCGTCCCAAGCTTTATGCTCATTAGTCTGATACAATAACTCGCCCCATCTATTAAAAATTTGAAATATGTACTTTTCGGTATCGATGCCAAATCCAGAATGAATGAAGTAATCATTTAACCCATCTCCATTGGGTGTAAAAGAATTAGGTATACTAAAATTGAAATCGTCACAAACTTTGATAATCGTTTGTGAGGTATCTTTACAGCCAAATTCTGTAGAGATCTCCAACGAAACCGCATGATTTTTTATGCCAATGAAAGCATAAGTTGGGTTTTGGACATCACTGCTGTAACCATTGTCATACGACCATGAAAAATTTGAAATCACTCCTGAACTCACTGAAGAATAATCAGTGAAAATGACATCCTCAAACAAATAGACACATATAGAATCCAAATTATCTGAAAAATATTCAACTCCGTTAATTGTGGAACTAAAGTCAGAAATTGGTTTTGGATATACAATTACGGTTTTTGAAATCGTATCAAAACAGGTTGGACTGTATTGCTGAATATAAGTCACAAAATAATTACCTGAAGCAATATATCGATGAGGTGGATTTTCGACAGCTGATATTCCACCATCTCCAAAACTCCAATAATGTAGTGTTCCAAATGGTTCATTTACCGAAGTGTTAGTAAAATTTGTATTAAGCCCTTGACAGACCGAATCAAATGAAAAATCAATTGAAACTAAATTGGAATCAGCTATTGTAAAAAACATCGTATCTCTTGTAGTGTAACAAGAATTAGCAATACTTAACTCCACCCAATAATTACCAGGACATAAGTTACTTAGGGTATTAAAAGTATCTTTTGAATTTAAAACCACTGTTCCATCACTCCAAGTATAGGTGTATAAAGTATCTGTTAAACATGTGGAAGAAAAACTTACTGTTGCCTCACCATTGCAAGGCGTACAAATTGATGTGTTTTCTGTTTCGTCTAAACTTATTGTTTTCAAAGCCGAAGAAATACCACAAGTGTTAACATACAATTGGGCAATATAACCATCAATTGATCCACCTAAAGTTGTTTGATGAGCGCCCGGTGTAACAGGCACACCTCCAGGAGAGTATCCTGTTATATAAATGTAACATCCGAAAGTTGTAATTTTATTATCCTCCTCATGTTGACTTCCAAAATATGAAGAACAGTATATTGTTCCATCAGGATTAAACTGACCAATAAAACCATTTTCCAACCCAATTATTGAAGTTTGCAAAGCACATGGGCTTACTGGCAAATTTGAGCTATAAGTATCGCCAGACATCATTGCATTATTAGAAGTTTTGTTCACTGCTACTGCATAGGAATAATCACTACTTGAACCCCCATAATAAGTTGACCATAATCTTGTTCCACTTTGATTGAATTTAGCCAAAAAAGCATCCTGTCCCCCTCCGCTCGCAGTTTGAAAACTTCCACTACTGGAAATTGTTCCAACTCCAACTGATCCACTTGTTCTTCCGGAAACATAAATATTATCATTCGTATCAATAGCAAGGCTATTTCCTATATCATAGCCCTCTCCTCCAATGTAAGTACCCCAAATTCTTGTTCCGGAGGTATTAAATTTAGCCAAAAAAGCATCAGTAGTAGGATTACCCATAGTGTTAAGACCAAGGGCAGATTGATGAGAACCAAGAGTTGCAATGTTAATCGTACTGCTAGTACTTCCACCAATAAAAACATTATTGTTCTTATCAACCCCCAAACCATATCCTTGCTCCGAAGCTTCACCCCCATAATAAGTGCCCCAAATCAAATTACCAGAAGAACTAAATTTTGCCAAAAAAGCATCAGATCCAGAACCAAATGAGCTTACGATAAGAGTAGTTTGATGAGCTCCGGTTGTTGCAATTCCGCTTGTACTTGAAGTTCTTCCAACGATATAAACATTACTCGAAGTGTCTGTAACAACTTCATAACCATAGTCCCCGGCTGTACCTCCATAATATGTTCCCCACACTCTTAAACCTAAAGCTGAAAATTTAACCAAAAAAGCATCTGTTGCGAAACCACTGGTTGTTGCTGGAGTTATTGTATCTTTATGACTCCCAACTGTTGCAAAACCAGTATCACTTCGTGTATAACCAGTCACATAAACAAAATTGTTCTTATCAACCGTTACAGATTGAAGATAATCATATTCAGAACCACCAAGATAAGTAGCCCATATTCTTGCTCCAGATGGTGAAAACTTGGTAATAAATCCTTCCTGATTATTTCCTATTACAGATTTAAAACTCCCTGGTGTAGATATTCCTGCAGAGCTCCTAGTTACTCCTACCACATATAAGTTTCCGTAAGAATCATTGTATAAATCATTCCCTCGGTCATACATAGAACCGCCATAATAGGTGACCCAAGGATCTATGATTAATGAAAAATTTGAATTATAATTTCCTATTTTAAAAGACACTAACCAATTCTCGTTATTTGGAGTTTTATTTAATTCATAACCAACATTAACCTGAACTTTCTCACCCTCAATTATCTGATAAGCTTCTGGTATCGATTCAATGATATCATTCAAGGAAGTTTTAATCTTTAGCCTTCCATCTTCCATAAGCTGCATCCCTTCACTTCCTTTCCATAGTAACTGAATTTGTGACACATCACTTTTCGGAGCAACTACAAAGTCATATTCAAAACCATTGTTATTTCCATAAAAATCAATATCAATTCCATTATAAACATTTTTATAAGTAACTGAGTTAAATAAGGGAACATTTGTTATCCCATCGGAGTTTGAGACATTGTAGTAATTGATATAATCTTCGCATTTATTTTTTGAAAGAACTTCAATATTTTTATTGGAATTAAAAAAGTCAACATCAATTTGGTGGATGGAATATTCTGCTTGACTTCTCAGTTTTGATTCAAATTGATCAACTTCAAAATCATCTTCTTTCGTCTTTTTAAACTCATTTACTTTTTCAATTATTCCCTTGTCAATTTCGTTATAATTCCCAATTAAGTAGGATATACCAGTGTTTCTTAAAAATAGATTCATACCGTTTGTATTGGAAGAAAATAGAACATCAGGCCTTGGCTGAGAATTAGCATCAGTTACCTGCCCATTGTTTTTAGTAAACTTCAAGTTTTTGGGTGCATTTTCTTGAGAAATGGACACAAAACTTATTAAAAAGAATATAAGGGGTAGTTGTAATTTCATAGGACGTAGGAGTTTACTGTTATCAATATAACGATTTTTGTGCAAACAGGGTTGTTGTTTTCTCTATAATTCTTTCCTTCAATTATCAATTGTACATTCCTCATTAAGTAAGTATCTTTGCAATTCGAATAATTAAGCAAAGAAAAACCAATGGAATACAATCACAGTGAGATAGAGAAAAGATGGCAAAAAGAATGGGCAGAGAAAAAGACATTTGCCGCACAAGAAAACTCTGATAAACCAAAGTTTTACTCTTTGGATATGTTTCCTTATCCTTCGGGAGCTGGATTACACGTGGGGCACCCACTTGGGTATATTGCCTCTGATATTTATTCGCGATACAAAAGATTGACGGGATACAATGTATTACACCCAATGGGTTATGATTCGTTTGGGTTACCTGCTGAACAATATGCTATTCAAACTGGTCAACACCCTGAAATCACGACCAAAACGAATGTAGAACGCTACCGTCAGCAAATGGACCAAATCGGTTTTTCATTTGATTGGGACAGAGAAGTGAGAACTTCTTCTCCAGAATATTATAAATGGACCCAATGGATTTTTAAGCAAATTTTTAATTCTTGGTATAATAAAGAATCGAACAAAGCCGAAGAAATTTCTGGGTTAGTTTCGGTTTTTGAAAAAGAAGGAAATGCAAATGTAAAGGCTGCTTGCGAAGAAACTGAAACCTTCTCTGCTGAGCAATGGAATTCATTTTCAGAGAAAGAGCAAAACGATATTTTGATGAATTATCGTTTGGCTTTTTTGTCGGATACCATGGTAAACTGGTGCCCAGCATTGGGAACTGTATTGGCCAATGACGAAATTAAAGATGGAGTTTCGGAACGTGGAGGACATCCAGTAGTTCAAAAACTAATGAGGCAATGGAGTATGCGAATTACTGCGTATGCAGAAAGATTAATTCGAGGATTAGACACCATTGACTGGAGTGATTCTATCAAAGAACAACAGAAAAACTGGATTGGAAAATCGAAAGGGGCTTCTCTCAGGTTCCAAGTTGCAGGTTCCAAGTTTGAAGATTCTAATGAAAAATTTATTGAAGTATTCACAACCCGCCCTGATACTATTTTTGGAGTAAACTTTATGGTGCTTGCACCAGAGCATGAATTGGTTGCTGAAATAACTACTCATGAACAAAAAGAAGCAATAGAAGAATACATTCACCAAGCAAGTTTAAAAACCGAAAGAGACCGCCAAGCAGATGTGAAAAACATCACGGGAGTAAATACGGGAGGATTTGCTATTCATCCATTTACAGGAGAAAAAGTGCAAATTTGGATTGGAGATTACGTGTTGGCAAGTTATGGAACTGGAGCTGTAATGGCTGTTCCTGCTGGCGACCAAAGAGATTGGGATTTCGCTACTCATTTTGGAATAGAAATAAAAAATATATTTGAAAACGTAGATATTTCGGAAGAAGCCTGTGTAGATAAATTAGCTCTTCTGACTAACTCAGATTTCTTAAATGGACTGAATGCTAAAAAAGGAATTGGAGCAGCCATCAAAGCGATTCAAGAAAAAGGTTGCGGAAAAGGGATGACCAATTACCGATTGAGAGATGCTATTTTCTCGAGACAAAGATATTGGGGAGAGCCGTTTCCGATTTACTTTGAAAATGAAATCCCTAAAGCAATTGAAGATGAGTTTTTACCTATTGAATTACCAGAAGTAGAAAAGTATTTACCCACCGAAGATGGAGAACCGCCTTTAGGAAATGCCAAAACATGGAGTTGGTGCAGAAACAAAAAGATTCTTAAAGACAACGAAAAACAAAATGGTTCTTGTACTTGGCCAATGGAATTGAACACTATGCCTGGATGGGCAGGAAGCTCTTGGTACTTCTTGCGCTATATGGATCCTAAAAACGAAGCAGCTTTTGTATCGAAAGAAAAAGCAGATTATTGGGGACAAGTAGATTTATACATTGGAGGTGCAGAGCACGCAACTGGACATTTATTGTACTCTCGTTTTTGGACAAAGTTTTTGTGCGATAGGGGGTATATTTCATTTGACGAACCTTTTAAGAAATTGATTAACCAGGGGATGATTTTAGGAACTATTGCTTATTACCCATATTTCGATTTTAAATTAAATATTGCAATTGATACTGAGAACTATAAAGAATTTGATTTTGAAAAAGCTGAGATTGTTGAAGCTGATATAACGACTCAAATTTTTATTAAAAAAGAAGATATTCATAACGTTCAATTAGTTGAAGGGAACAAATTGAAAATGCCTAAAATAAATGAAAATGACTTATTTCTTCAAGCTAAAAAGCTTTTTAAAAAGTATTTTGATTTTGAAGATGTACCTGATGAATTTATAAAAATAAAAATCTTAACACAATCATACAACACTTCTCCTAAAAGAATACCATTCAGCAGTATAGATATTAAAACAAATGAAATTGATATTGAATTGGTTAGAGAAAACAATATGTTTCCTTTTGCTGTTAAGTTAACAGAAAACAAGATAATTGCCTCAACTGAAGTTGGTAAAATGTCAAAAAGTTGGTTAAATGCAGTAAATCCAGATGAATTAGTTGAGAAATTTGGAGCAGATACATTGAGGTGTTACGAAATGTTTTTGGGTCCGCTGGAACAAGCAAAACCTTGGGACACCAATGGAATAAATGGAGTTCATGGGTTTTTAAAGAAATTATGGAGGTTGTTTCATCAAGGAGAGAACTTTAATGTTAGAGATGGTGAAGCAAGCAAAGAATTCTTAAAAACATTGCATACCGCTATCAAGAAAGTTTCTGAGGATCTGGAAAGATACTCATTCAACACCATAGTAAGTGGATTGATGATTGCTGTTAACGAATTAACTGCACAAAAATGTAACAACAAAGAAGTACTTGAACAGCTTGTTATCTTAGCTTCACCGTATGCCCCGCATATTTGTGAAGAGCTATGGAATAAATTGGGACATACAGAAAGTATTTCTTTTGCAAATTGGCCAGAATTTAAACCTGAATATTTAATTGAGGCTAACCACACCTACCCTGTTTCATTCAATGGGAAAATGAGATTTAAAATTGAATTACCGACTGACATGCAGAAAGATGATATAGAAAAAGCGGTTATGTCACATGAAAAAACAGCAGGATATTTGGACGGAAAAGACCCTAAAAAAGTAATTATAGTTCCTAAAAAGATTGTTAACATCGTGATATAACCGTTAAGAATAGAGGAGTTTTAATTATATTGTGTTCTATTAATTAAAAAACTAAAAGAAAATGGGATTAGGAAGCTTTTTTAAAGGATTATTCGGAGGTGCTAAAGATGCAGCTTCAAGTGCTGCAAATGCAGCAGGAAATGCGGCTAAAGGTGCGGCCAATGTTGCAGGTGACGTGGCTAAAGGAGCTGCAAATGTTGCAGGTGACGCTGTAAAAGGTGCAGCTAATGTAGCTGGGAATGTGGCAGATGGTGCAAAAGATGTAGCAGGAAAAGTAGCAGATAAAACTGCTGACGTGGCTAAAGGAGCTGCAAATGTTGCAGGTGATGCTGTAAAAGGTGCCGCTAATGTGGCAGGGAATGTTGCTGATGGAGCTGTAAATGTTGCAGGAAAAGTAGCTGATAAAACAGCTGATGCAGCCAAAGGTGCTGCAAATGTTGCTGGTGATGCGGTAAAAGGTGCTGCGAATGCAGCAAGTAATGTTGCTGAAGGAGCAAAAGATGTTGCTGGAAACGTAGCAAGCAAAACTGTTGATGTAGCTAAGGGAGCTGCGGCAACTGCAGGAGGAGCTGCCGAAGGTATTATGGATAAAGCTGGTGATATGTTAGGAAGCTTAAAAGACAAAGCTGGTGATGCTTGGGAAGGTGCAAAAGATATTGCTGAAAATGTTGGAGATAAACTTGGAGATGTAGGTGATGCAATTGCAGATAAAGCAGGTGATGCTTGGGAAGGCGCAAAAGACTTAGCAGAAAAAGCTGGAGATAAAATTGAAGATGTTTATGATGCAGCAAAAGATAAAGCTGGAGATGTAGTCGAAAATATCAAAGATAAATTTGACGGAGAAGAAGAATAATCACTAAATATTTAATTGAAAGCCATCTTTATAAATTAAGATGGCTTTTTTTATGTCATTTTTTTACCTGTCATTCCTGCGAAGGCAGGAATCTAATGACGAGAATTAGTCAAATGAATAAGATTCCTGCCTTCGCAGGAATGACAATGGAGATAGTTTTATTGAACAATGAGATACAACTCAAACCCTCTCACAAACCAAAACAATCTTATTGTTTTCAGAGTTGGTGGTAAAAAACAAATACACCTCTCCCCCATCTTTTATTTTCAAACTCTTTCTTAATTCCTCTACTTTAATTGGAAAATTTCTAATCGTGATGTTAGCTTTTGTTCCAGAAAACTTCTTCTTTAGGGACTTGGGATGATATTCTAATGTTTCTGTGATACTAAATCTTCGTCCAGGGAAATCAATTAAATTTTCACTTGTGTATAAATGAGAATGTTGATGAAGCTTTGTTAATCTGTGTTGAATTCCAACTTGATTAAAGCCTCCAGATTTTAAAATAGCTGAATTAGGTTCATATAAATAACTGAGTGGAAGTGAGTACTGAGACTCACTACTTTTTTCGCTCGAAAGCTTAAATTCAAACTCTTGTTTTTCCTCTCCGATAAGATTTATTGTTTTAATGAGAACCTCTTCGTCAAAGTTTTTCTCCAAAATCCAGAGTAACTCTTTCACTTCATTCTTCACTGCAACTACATGAATTTCTTTGACTTGACATAATTCCGAAAGTCCTTTTGAGAGATCAACCAAAGGAGAAGTCTTCATCATAATGTTTGAAGTTTTCTCAAAAAGGAAATCCAAATTCTCAGGAACATTTGGGAGGCAATCTTTCATCAAAAACACTTTCCCTTTTATCTCACTTCTCCGAGAAGGGTCGAGATATATCCAATCAAATTGTTCTTTTGAATTTGCTAAAAACTCTAACCCATTTCCCCTATAAAAATCACAATTATCAACTCCCAAATTTTGGAAATTATGCTGAGTGATTTCAGATAATTCTTCGTTTAATTCGCAATGAATCATGTTGTCAAAAACTTCCGAAAAATAAAAATCATCAACTCCAAAACCACCTGTCAAGTCTATCAAATTTTTACCCGAAATAAAACTCGCTTTATACTTCGCAGTCACTTCCGATGAAGTTTGTTCGACAGATATTTTACTTGGGTAAAAGATGTTTTCTGTATTAAACCAAGTGGGTAATTTTGTTTTAGCTTTCGATTTTGCCAAAATCTGTTCTGCCAACTCCTTGTTCGTAACCGACTCAAAAACAGACTTTTTAAGAAGCAATGTGTTGATGTCAATCCGTAAATTTACGGATACAAATTCTTGAATATCTTTATGGAGTAGGGCTTTATTCATTCTTTAGGATTAAAGCTATACTCAATCTTATTTCTCCATAAGAAACTTCTTCATTCAATTTTTCATAGATCGGTTTCAATGCAATTTCTCTTCCCGTTTCATTGAAAGCTACTCTTACTTTATCCACGATTTTTGGCTCAACAAATTTCTCTAATTCTACTTCTTTTCCTTCTGAATATAATTGGGACAAGTGTGAATAAATTGTGGTGATTTGCAAGTTCCTTTTCTCCGCTATTTCCTTTGGAGAAAGTCCTTCTTTGTAACAATTAAAAGTCTCCAAAGTAGTTGGAATTTTAACTGGTTTTGCAACGTCTTTAAATTTCTTAATCACTTCCATAAATTCTTCTCCAAACTGCTCCATTTTATTCATCCCAACTCCAGAAATTGCCAAAAATTGATTTTCCGTAACAGGTAAATCCACCGCCATTTGTTTCAAACTTTTGTCACTAAAAATAATGTAAGCTGGAACATTTTCTTCCCTCGAAATAGAATACCTCAGCTTCTTTAACTCCGAAAATAAATCTTGGTTGACTTCACCCTCATCCACCATCCGAACTACTTTCGGTTTCTTTTTCCGCTTCTCTTTTTCTTCTGCCGTAACTGGATAAGTAAGTTTTACTTTCTTTTCTCCTTTCAACACTTTCCAACCCATCGGAGTAATTTTCAAAGCTGAACCTTCTGCATACATAATCTCAATCAATCCCTGATTTGCAAGCTGAACAATGTAATCTCTCCAATCAAAAAAACTAACGTCCTTTCCAACTCCATAAGTCTTTAATTGAAAATATTTTTTCTCATGAACCTCAGCATTATTAGAACCTCTCAGCACATTAATTAAAATAGTAATTCCCTCCTTCTCTCCCATTCGAGCAATTCCCGAAAGTGACTTTTGAGCCAAAATTGTTCCATCAAAATCTTTGGGTGGATTTTCGCACACATCACAATTTCCGCAATTCTCAGCCAGATGCTCTCCAAAATAGGAAAGTAGAATTTTTCGTCTACACGATTTTGCTTCTGCAAACTGCAACATCCTATTCAACTTCTCCTTTTGCATTGCCGAATTTGCTCCATCCTCGGCAAATTGACTGTACAAGACAAAATCCCGCATATTATAATACAACAGCGTTTCAGAAGGTAATCCATCCCTTCCCGCTCTTCCTATTTCTTGGTAATAACCTTCCAGATTTTTGGGCAAATTATAATGAATCACCCATCTCACATTCGATTTGTCAATTCCCATCCCAAAAGCAATCGTAGCTACAATTATTTTGGTGTCGTCATTAATAAACTCTGTTTGAACTCTTTCCCTTTCCTCAGGATTCATTCCTGCGTGATAAAATTCAACAGAGTGTCCTTCCTCATTCAAATAGGCTGCAACTTCTTCCGTGTTTTTTCTACTCAGGCAATAAACAATTCCGCTTTCCCCTCTTTTTTGTTCCACAAAACGAGAAATCTCAGAGAGTTTCTTTTTCTTAGGAACCATTCCTTTCACCTCAATACTCAGGTTTTCTCTGTCAAAAGAAGAGATAAATAATTTTGAATTTTTTAATCCTAATTGTTCCTCAATGTCTTTCCTTGCCGATTTATCTGCGGTGGCTGTCAATGCCATAAAAGGAACTTCAGGCAATGAATTTCTGAACACCTTGAGTTGCGTATATTCAGGTCTAAAATCGTGGCCCCACATACTTACACAATGCGCTTCATCAATCGCTACTAATTTGATATTCAATTCTTTTAACCAAGTACTGCTCACTGAAATTAATTTCTCTGGAGATAAATACAGCAATTGAATTTCGCCTTTCATAGCTCTATCAATCACCTCATTTTCCTCTTCAACAGAAATAGAACTATTAAAAAAATCAGCTTTTATTCCATTTCCTCTCAAAGCTTGAACTTGATCTTTCATCAACGAAATAAGTGGAGAAACCACAATTGTAATTCCCTCAAAAATTAATGCTGGAATCTGAAAACACATCGATTTTCCTCCCCCAGTAGGCATTAAGACAAAACTATCTTTTCCTTCCAAAGTTCGGTTAATGATTTCCTCTTGTAAAGGACGGAAGTTGTCGTAACCGAAGGTGGTTTTTAATATGGATTGGGGATTATTATTCATTTGGATTTACGGGACTACCTCAAAACTTGTATTTAAATCATTTCTAAAAACCTCATTTTGAATTTCCATTCCTACCTGATTAGCTAAAGCTTTATCCCCATTAATAACAATCTTATAAACTGGTGCTTCTTCAGGCCCATCATAGTTGGATTTATTCCCGTATGTGGTTTCTTTTAGTTCATATCCCTTTCTTCTTGCATAGTATTTATACCTCTCCAAATACTGTTTTTGTTCTTCTCTCATAATCTCAAAGTCAATATTAATGACTGTTCCATCCATAACAAAATATATACAATCTATTCCATTTGAGGTTATTCCAAAAAAATCAAATTCTAATTTATTTTGCACTAAATTTCCAATTACATTTCCTAATTCA
>JBMYYT010000017.1:0-19658 GCA_049609665.1 Flavobacteriales bacterium
AGAAATAGTTCTTGAAGCGATTGCACAATTATCAGTACTTCCGCTATCAACATCAGCAACAGTAATTGAAACTGATCCAATAGCATTTAAGTAAACCGTAAAGTCGTTACAATTAACAACTGGATTCAAAGTATCCAATACAGTAATAGTGGATTGACAATCACCACTTCTTCCAGACTCATCTCTGATTGTTAAAGTAACAGTGTTTAATCCTATATCAGCACAAGTAAATAATGTATCTGACAAATAAATAGTATCGTTACAGTTTTCGAAGTTAGAAACCATTACATCAGCTACTGAGATTGACCCCATACCTGTTGCATCTAAATAAACTGTATCATCTTTACAAACTACTGAAGGTGCAATAACATCTACAACATAAACAACAGCTGTACAAGTATCTCTATTTCCATAAATATCAACTACAACTAAGTCAACATCACTGTAACCTAAATCGGCACATGTGTAAGCTGTTTTGGTAATGTAAATTGTATCAATTTCACAGTTATCAGTACTTCCATCTTCAATATCACTCTTAAATAGAGTAGTATTTCCAGTTGAGTCTAAGAATATTGTAGCATTCTTACATCTTGCAATCGGTGCTAATGTATCCAATACAGTAACATTTGCAGTACATGTATCCCTATTTCCACTTGCATCTTCTACATAAAGACTAATTTCTATTGGGTTATTAGGAATATCTGCACAAGTAAGAAGTGAATCAGATATTTTAGCAGTATAAGCACAAGCTTCAATGATTGTATCAATGATAAAACTTGAATCAATTACAAACTGACCATTTTGATCAACATATACTGTAGTATCCATGCACATTGCTTTTGGTGCAATTGTATCTAAAATTGTAATAGTAGCAGTACATGAATCAACATTTCCACTTGAATCAGTTACATATAATGTAATTAATGAATCTCCTACGCTTGAACAATCAAACATTGTTGCAGAAAGTGCCATTGTAAGACGACCTCCACAACCATCAAAACTCCCATTATCAATAAATGTAGAATCAATGGTAAACATTCCGTTTGTATCTAAATAGATTGTAGTGTCTTTACATATTGCTACTGGAGGGAATGAATCTAAAATAGTAACTGCTGCGAAACAAGTATCTCTGTTTCCACTTAAATCTACAGCGACTAACTGAACCATATTAACTCCAATATCAGCACAATAGAATTCAGTAGTATCAGTAAATACATTTACTGAGTTACAGTTATCATAAGTACTATCATTTACATCGATTGGTAAAATTCTAGCATATCCATTTGAATCTAAATAAATAGTTGTATCAAGACAGATAGCAACTGGTGGAACTGAATCCAAAATAGTAATAATTGCCGTACAACTGTCTTTGTTTCCACTTGGATCGGTTAATACATAATTAATATATCGTTGTCCAACACTATCACAATCGAATGTGTTTGGAGTAATAGTAACAGTAAATGAACAGTTATCGAAACTTCCTCCATCTACGTCAGTAGAGTCAATAGTTACCATTCCATTAGAATCTAAATAAACTGTATCATTTTTACAAATTGCAACTGGAGCAATAGTATCAACAACAATAATAGTTGAAGTACAAGAATCCATGTTTCCACTTGCATCTGTTATGTATAATGTAATATCATGTAACCCTGTATCTGAACAATCGAAGGTAGATTTTGATAAACTATCAGTAAATGAACAGTTATCAGAACTTCCATTATCAATAAATGCAGAAGTAATTGTTGCTGTTCCTGATCCATCTAAATATACAGTATCAGAAATACCTGATGGGTTAAGACTAAATCCTACACCCCAGAAAGAAGTAGCAGGTTCAAAGGCAGTAAGTGTAAAAGAAGCACCACTACTTAAATCCGTATAGTAAACAATTAACTCTCCTGGATGCACAGCAGCTCCACCAAAAATAGTAGCACCACTAAGGTTTATTTTAACTGAATCTAATCCAGCTCCAAAATCAACATCAACTGAATCCTGAACTTGTGCTGTAACATCAGCACCCAATCCTGGAGCTCCCGAAACTTTATACCTTGCACTATCAATTCTAATTGACATAAATGCTGCTGGCTTACACATAGCAACTGGTGCTATTGTATCCAACACAGTAACAGTTGCAGTACATGTTGTAGAATTTCCACTTGTATCAGTAACTGTCATAGTTACTACATTAGCTCCTGTATCAGTACAAGAGAATGTAGTTTGAGATAGAGTAATAGAACCAATGTGACAATTGTCATTACTTCCATTATCAAGTGCGTTTGAATCGATAGTAATAGAACCTGTAGCATCTAAATAAACTATTGAATCTTTACAAATTGCTTCTGGAGCAATTGTATCTAAAACAGTAACAGTAGAAGTACAAGAATCAATATTTCCACTTGCATCAGTTACATAAACTGTAACAGTATGTACACCGATATCGGCACAAGTAAAATATTGCATAGAAACACTATCCGTAGTTGGACATGCGTCAAAAGAGAAAGCGATAAGTTGAGCAGGAGTCAATGTATCGTTTCCAGAAGAATCTAAATGAATAGTTACAAAAGGGTTGCAAATTACAACTGGAGGAATAGTATCCAATACAGTTACATTTGTAAAACATGTATCAGCATTTCCACTCGCGTCAGTAACATAAGTTTCTACCACATTAAGTCCTGTATCGCTACATGTAAATGTAGTTTCAGATAATGTAACAGTATATGCACAGCTATCAAAACTAGCACTATCAGTATAAGTAGCATCAATTGTTACATTTCCACCTGCATCTAAATAAATAGTTGTGTCAGCAAAACAATTAGCTACAGGAGTTACCGTATCTAAAACAGTTACTACTGAAGTACAAGTTGAAACATTTCCTGCTGAATCGGTAACAGTTAAAGTAACTGTATTAGGTCCAGCGTCTGCACAACGGAATGTATCTTTATCAATTGTCATACTAACAATTGTACAGTTATCCCAACTCGCAGAATCCACGAATGAGGAATCAATTACAACCATTCCTAATGCATTTAAATATACTGTTGTATCAGCACAAATTGCTGCAGGAGAAATTCCATCAGCAATTTCAATAACTGTAGTACAAGAATCAATATTTCCGCTTACATCCACTACATATAATGTAACAGCCGTATCACCTAACGTGTTACAAGCAAAAGTATCTAATGAAACATACATTGTATCAATGTTACAATTATCGGTACTTCCATTATCAATCATTGCCGCTGTAATTCTGATTCCGCCATTTGAATCTAAACTAAAAACAGTTCCTGAAGGTACACATTGCACAATTGGATTAAGAGTATCTAATACTGTCACATTAGCTGTACAAGTATCTCTATTTCCACTTGGGTCAACCACATACAATTCAACAACGTTAACTCCAGTATCAGCACAAACAAAAGTTGACTTTGATAACGACATTGAAACACCGCATGTATCAAAACTTGAACTATCAATAAAACTTGAGTCAATAACAAAAATACCTAAAGCATCTAAATAGATTGTTGTATCCATACAATAAGCGGCTGGAGCAATTGTATCATCCACAAAAACAGTTGCCATACATGAATCGGAATTTCCATTTGTATCAGAAACAACTAACCAAATAAAGTTAGGTCCGATATCGGCACAAGTAAATGTATCTTGTGATAATGTCATCGTGATACTACTACAAGCATCACTACTTCCATTATCAACAAATGAAGAATCAATTCTTACTCCTCCATTTGAATCTAAATAAACAGTAACTGGTTTACATCTTGCATCTGGCGCAATTGTATCAGTTACTATTACAGTTGTTGTACAAGTATCAGAATTTCCAAAAGAATCAGTAACGAACAAACTTACATTTCTTACTCCTAAACTATCACATGTAAATGTATAAGTTGAAAGAGCCATTGTAACCGAAGTACAATTGTCAGTACTTCCATTATCGATTACACTTGAATCAATTGTTACACTCCCTGTAGCATCTAAATAAACTAAAATTCCTGGTGCATTACATAGAGCCATTGGAGCAACTGTATCAGCAACTGTTATAGTTGTCATGCAAGAATCTGTGTTTCCACTTGCATCGGTTGCAATTAACCAAACTGTATTAACTCCTAAATTTGCACAAGTAAAGGCTGAAGGATTTGTAGTTAAAACAAGACCAGCTCCACAATTATCAAAAGTTCCACCGTCTATATCGGCAGGATCTAAAGTTGCATTTCCTGTTACATCTAAATTAAGAGTAGCAGTTTGACATGTCATAATTGGTCTAACTGTGTCTAAAACCGTAATGTTTGAAAAACAATCAGAACTGTTTCCAGCTGTATCCGTAATTCTTACCCATTGAGTTTGTAAAGTTCCTATATCCGTACAGCTATATGTAGGTGCCGCAACAATTGCTCCACCAGATCCAGAGATAAAATCAAGGGAAAATTTAATACAATTATCCATACTTCCTCCATCAACATCTGCAGAGTCAAGGGTATAGATTCCACCTGCGTTTAGGTAGACAGTAATGTTCTGACAAGCAGCAGTTGGGGGCGTGACATCAGGTCCTGCACCACACTGAGCCTCTACTGAATTGGGCATGAGGAAAAATGCCAAGCTTAAGAATAATAATAATTGTTTCATAGTCAATTTTTTATGTTTCGTTTTTTAGTTTTTTGTTTCAACTACCTTAATATGTATAATAGCATTAGGCACAACTTTGTGAATAGCATGCTATTTAGCCAACAAATGTATCTATTTTTATTAATTCTACAAATGAATTAATCAATTTATTGTAGAAAAATGTTTGTTAATATTTTGTTAAATTTTATCCTCAATACTCTTGCAATTGCCTTAAAACCACGTTTCTTTGCTTAAAAAACATATAATTTATGTTAAAAATTAAATTAAAATATTTTTCTGATTTGATAAAAAGTTAAGATTAAAGGTTAGTTTCGGCAAATTAGACCGTCATTATATCCGCTTCTTTTGCTTCTATTAATGCATCCACTTTTTTTGAGTAATTATCTACTATCTTTTGAACTTCATCCTCTCCCCTTTTTGCAATATCTTCTGACAACCCATCGTCCTTTAATCCTTTAATAAAATCCATAGCTTCTTTTCGTTGGTTTCGGATAGAAACTTTAGCATGTTCTCCTTCTGCTTTTGATCTTTTAACTAAGTCTTTTCTTCTTTCTTCAGTAAGAACCGGAACATTAATAATTATTAGTTCACCATTGTTTTGAGGATTCAATCCTAAATTCGCATTTGTAATTCCTCTTCCAATTTCATCAAGTAAAGATTTCTCCCAAGGCTGAACCGTAATTGTTCGAGCATCCAAAGTATTCACATTGGCAACTTGAGACAATGGAGTTTGGGATCCATAATAATCTACAAATACACTATCCAACATTGAGGGTGTTGCTTTCCCTGCTCTTATCTTGGCTAACTCTGAAGCCAAGTGAGAAATTGCTTGGTCCATTTGACCTTTGGCTTCATCTAATGCCATTTGTATTTCTTCTGTCATAATATATTAGGTGTTAATTATAGTATCTAAATTTATCCTTGAACTAAAGTTCCTTCAACTTCCCCCTTTACTACTTTGTTCAAGTTTCCTGGAGTGTTCATATCAAACACTACGATTGGTAAATTATTTTCTTTGCATAAAGTAAATGCAGTTAAGTCCATAACATTTAATCCTTTTTCATATACCTCATCAAATGTAATGCTCTCGAATTTTGTAGCACTTGGATCCTTTTCAGGATCGGCCGTATAGATTCCATCAACTCGAGTTCCTTTTAAAATTACATCTGCTTCAATTTCAATTGCTCTTAAAGATGCAGCTGAGTCAGTGGTAAAATATGGGCTTCCAGTTCCAGCTCCAAAAATAACTACTCTTCCTTTTTCCAAATGTCTTATTGCTCTTCTTCTGATGTAAGGTTCTGCAACTTGTTCCATCTTAATCGAAGACATTAATCTTGTTTTAAGCCCATTACTTTCTAATGCGGCTTGAAGCGCTAAACCATTAATCATTGTTGCTAACATCCCCATGTAATCTCCCTGCACTCTCTCCATTATTCCTTTCTCTGCTTGGACTCCTCTGAATATATTTCCTCCTCCAATCACAATTGCAATCTCAATACCATGTTCGTAAGCTTCTTTTATTTGTTTTGCATAAGATGACAATCTGTTATTATCAATCCCGAATTGCTTATCGCCCATTAATGCCTCCCCACTTAATTTTAGTAATACTCTTTTGTATTTCATAGTTCCTTAATTGTTGACCCTTTTTACCTATTATCTCTTTTTCAAATATAATTATTAATCATTCTCTTTTAAAATTAAGCCAAAAAAAAGAGAGAACTTTAACATCCTCTCTTGTTTTATCAACTATAAATTTTTATTAACTCAATGAGATTCTTTCGAATCCAGTTACCGTTAAATCACTGTCCGTTTCTTTAAGAAACTGCGAAACACTTTTCTTGTTGTCGCTAAACATTGCTTGTTCCATCAAAGTATTTTCTTTAAAGAATTTACCTAATCTTCCTTGAGCAATTTTATCAGCCATTTCGGCTGGCTTACCTTCTTGGATAGCCAATTCTTTTCCAACCTCTAATTCCTTAGCGATTACTTCGTCAGATACTGAATCTTTGTTCAAGGCTATTGGAGCCATAGATGCAACTTGCATAGCAACTTGTTTTCCAGCAGCAGCAACTTGTTCTCCGTTTTTGTTGAATCCAACTACTGTTGCAATCTGATTTCCTGGGTGGTTGTATGCTACAACATAATCAGCATCAATTACTTTATAATCCAAAGCCAATTTTTCTCCAATAACACCAATCTGTTCAGTAATTTTCTCTTCAACAGTAAGTGAATCGTCATATTTCAATGCTTTTAATTCTTCAATACTTGAAGCATTACTATTCATTGCAATAGTTTCGAAAGACTTAGTCAATTTATTGAAATCATCATTCTTAGCTACAAAATCAGTTTCACATCCTAATACCAAAAGGTATCCTTTCTTTCCATCTTCACTTGTGTTAGCAAAAACCAACCCTTCACTTGTTTCTCTATCTTGTCTTTTAGCAGCAACTTTCTGTCCTTTTTTTCTAAGGATATCAATTGCAGCACTCATATCTCCTTCAGCTTCAACTAAAGCTTTCTTGCAGTCCATCATTCCTGCTCCTGTTTTCTTTCTTAACTCATTAACTTGAGATGCGGTAATTTTCATTTTACTCTAAAATTTAAATTTATTAATTATGCTTTTTCAGCAACTTCTTTTCCTTTAGCTGCAGATCTTTCAGATAATCCTTCTTTGATAGCTTCCGTCATGATACCGATTATTTTTTCGATTGACTTGGATGCATCATCATTTGATGGAATTACAAAATCAATTCCTTTTGGATTTGAGTTAGTATCCACCATAGCAAAAACAGGAATTCCTAATTTTTTTGCTTCAGCTAATGCTATGTTTTCTTTTTTAACATCAACAATAAATATTGCAGCTGGTGTTCTATTCATATCAGAGATTGATCCAAAAACCGTCTCCAACTTTTCTCTTTGACGAGACCTTTGAAGTCTTTCTCTTTTTGACATTGTATCGATAGTTCCATCAGCCAACATCTTATCGTAAGACTGCATTTTTCTAATCGATTTCTTTACTGTAGAAAAGTTAGTTAACATACCTCCTAACCATCTTTCAGTTATGTAAGGCATATTAGTATCTTTTACTAATTCAGCTACTACGTTTTTAGCTTGTTTCTTTGTTGCAACAAACAAAATCTTTTTCCCAGATTTTGTGATTTGTTTCATTGCTGCTGCTGCAGTTTCAATTTTCCTAACTGTCTTGTTAAGGTCAATTACGTGGATTCCATTTTTTTCAGAAAAAATGTATGGAGCCATACTTGGGTTCCACTTACTTTTTAAGTGTCCAAAGTGCACACCAGCTTCTAATAATTCATCGAAGTTTGTTCTCATGATTGTTTGTTTACATTCTGCTCTTTAATCAACACCCTTGGTAGCATCTTGCTTGAAGCAAAATAGTCCGAGGAGTTTAGATACTAAACAAAATTTTGATTTGTATATATTAACGTTTACTAAATTGAAATTTCTTTCTTGCTTTCTTTTGTCCTGGTTTTTTTCTTTCAACCATTCTTGAATCTCTTGTCATTAAACCTTCAGCTTTCAACAAAGGTTTATGCTCTTCGTTTATTTTAACTAAAGCTCTTGCGATTCCTAATCTTATTGCTTCTACTTGTCCAGTGAATCCACCTCCATCTACATTAATGTTAGCATCATACTGACCTAAAGTATCAGTTAACATAAAAGCTTGATCAACTTTACCTTGTTGTAATTTTGTAGAAAAGTAATCTTTGTAATCTTTCTTATTGATTGTGATGTTTCCTTTTCCTTCAGATAGATAAACTCTGGCTACAGATGTTTTTCTTCTTCCTATTGTATTAATAACTTCCATTCTTTATTTGTTATTTAATGTCTTCTAATTTGATTGATTTAGGTTTTTGCGCTTCGTGATTATGTTCACCACCAGCATATACATATAAATTTGTTCTGTATAACTCTCTTCCTAAAGTGTTTTTTGGCAACATTCCTTTTACTGCTCTTTCAACTAAAGCAATTGGATTTTTTTCCATTACTTCTCTTGCAGTTGCAGTTCTCTGACCTCCTGGGTAACCAGTGTGTCGGATGTAAGTTTTATTTTCCCATTTTTGTCCTGATAATTCAATTTTATCAGCATTCACAACTACTACCACATCTCCGCAATTAGCGTGAGGTGTAAAGTTAGTTTTGTGTTTTCCTCTTACCAACTTTGCAACGTTACTTGCCAGTCTTCCAAGTCTCTGTCCTTCAGCATCAATTACAAACCACTCAGTGTTTGCGTTCTCTTTATTTGCCGATATTGTTTTATAACTTAGTGTATCCACTTCTGTATAGGGTTTAGTATTATTCTTAATTTATGGACTGCAAAGGTAAAACAAATTTATTTTTGAACAAACTTTGATTAACATTTAATTGTGGAAAAAAATCTTTACCTTAATATTACTCTGTTCAACTTATCAGAAATAATCATTCTCAAACTGATTAACTCTAACTGCAAAGCCAGTAGATCATTGATTTGTTCATCGGTTGTTGTCTCGTCTTTTAGTTTGTTTTGGATATCATTTATGTTAATCTCTATTTTTCTTAATTGAAGAGCAAGAACAGCATGCTCAAGTGCGAACTTAAGCTTCATATCCTCCGTTGAAACATATATTTTATGGTATTTTCTCCAGTTCTCACTTAATTCATATTTAGTTGAGCTTAAAGACACCACCGCCTCTACAATTTCTGTGTCCGAATTTAGAAAAAGTGGTTTTGCCACGATTGGCCTTTCTTCGTGGACCAAAGTGGTGAAATAGTCAAATATTTTTTGATAGGTTGAATTGCTAAATTTTATTTCATCATTCAACAAAGTATGGACTATATAATCCGCAGCAGTAATTGTTATTTCTTCGCTTTCACCTTCTTCATTTTCTTGATAAAAAACCACTTCATTTTTGCCATAATTTACCAACAATCTTATCAGATCCATTTCCAAAAATTCTAAGTCCGTTTCTATGCTCTTTTTGGGCTTAAAATCATCCTTATATTCCGGCAAAGGAATTTCGTCCTTATCGTAGTCTTTATTTCTTCTTTCTGACTTAAAATTATTTCGAAGAATTTTGTTTAATTCATTATACAGTGCTTTCTCTGAGATGTCAAATCTGGTAGAGCATTCAGTCATGTAGATTGACCTTTTAACTTCGTCTGAAATAACTGAAATTGTAGCCAGAATTTCCTTAACTAATTCTGCTTTTTTTATAGGGTCATTTTTGGCACTTTCAAGCAATAAATCACTCTTAAATCTGATGAAATCTTTGGCGTTAGATTCAATAAAATCTTCGACCTCAGGTTTGCTCATTTTCTTGGCATAAGAATCGGGATCTTCACCGTCTGGAAACAACACTACTTTTACGTTCATTCCTTCCTTCAAAATCATGTCAATTCCTCTAAAAGAAGCTTTGATTCCTGCCACATCTCCATCAAACAAAATAGTGATGTTTGGAGTGTACCTTTTAATCAAATTTATCTGACCAGAAGTAAGAGAAGTTCCAGAAGAACTCACCACATTCTCTATCCCTCTTTGGTGAAGAGAAATTACATCTGTGTATCCCTCTACAAGAAGACAATTATTCTGTTTAACTATTTCTTTTTTAGCGAAATACAATCCGTAAAGCACTTTGCTTTTGTTGTATAATTCACTTTCTGGGGAATTAAAATATTTAGCTGTTTTCTTATCATTTCCAAGTATTCTTCCCCCAAATGCTATTACCCTACCCGTAATATTGTGAATAGGAAACATCACTCTTCCTTTGAAAAAATCAAAGCGTTTCCCTGACTCTCCTTTAGTCAATCCCGAGGCTAATAAAAACTCTTCTTTGTAACCTTCTTTAAGAGCCGAAGATGTAAATGCATCCCATTTGTTTGGGTTATATCCCAATTGAAATTTTTCAATAGTTTCCATCTCATAACCTCTTTCTTTGAAATAGGAAAGACCAACGGATTTTCCTTCGTCAGTATCCAGTAATTGTTGGGTGAAATAGGTTTGTGCAAAGGAGTTAACAATTTGAAGAGATTCTCTATTTGATTGTTGCTCTTTTTGCTCCGAAGTCTGCTCAGATTCCTCAATTGCAATATTGTACTTTTTTGCCAAATACCTCAACGCCTCAGGATAAGTCATCTGCTCGTGATCCATCATGAAATTAACTGAATTCCCTGCTTTTCCACACCCAAAACATTTATAGATTCCTTTGGTTGGAGAAACAGTAAAAGAAGGTGTTTTTTCATCATGAAAAGGACAATTTCCAATCATATTTACTCCTCTTTTTTTTAGAGTAACATAATCTTGAATTACCTCTTCAACCCTTGCTGAGTCAAAAATCTCTGATATGGTATCTTGTGAAATCATTTTTGGGATTACAAAGATAGGGAATTAACCTCTATTTATATGGGGTAAAATAAAATGTGAAATTTGAAAAAAATGACATCACCTAACAACTCTTGAGGTTCTTTTTATTTCATTGATTAACATGTCTTTGGAATCCTCATAACTATCAATTAGCAAAAAATTTCCACCTCCTAAACTTGCAATTCCTTGCATTTCTTCCGCATCTTCTGGCTTATTTTTAATTCCCAAAACTGTAAGTCCAATTCCTTTGTCAAAATTCTTTTCAACCAATCTATCCAATTTAGTATTCCCCTTGTTGAATCTGCCATCAGTAGCCATTATAACTTGATTATTTCCACCTTCAATAAAATGTTTTTTTGCTTGACGATACCCCAGTTTCATTCCGTCTCCACCTGCTGTCATCCCTTGCGCTTTAATTTTTTGAATAGTTTCAATCAATAATTCTTTTTCACTTCCCGATACAGCCTCAACAATGACTTTGGAGAACGTAGAATAAGAAATCAAAGTAATCTTATCTTCTGGTTTCAATTCTTTAACCATAGCTATCAAAGAAGCTTTCAAAAGATCTAATTTACCATCCGTATTCATAGAAGTAGAAACATCGAGCAGAAACACAATATTGTTGCTTTTGTAGGTAATAACTTTTGGTTTCTCAGTTACAACTGGAAGACTAACAGTATCCTTTTTTATAACCGGTTTTTCTTTTGCAACAACCTGAGTATCTAAAGGAAATTCGAAGGTCTTTTTTGAGACCGTATCAACTGATATAGGTTCAATTTCTACAACAATTGGCTCCTCAACACTTTGAGTATCAATTGGGAATTCAAATGTTTTCTTTGCAATTTCTTCATCTTCTACAGGGAATTCGAAAGTAGTTTTCGATAAAGTATCTACTATTTTAGGTTTTTCCTGAATTGGAATCTCAACCAAAGGTTCTTTTTCGGTTATAGGCTTATCCAAATAAACCAAAATTGAATCTTTATTTTTGTTGACATATCTCGGAAATTCCGTACCAATATATCCTTCGGCATTGATTACAAAATAATATAGTCCAATAATTGAGTTAGTTGTAACTCTTCCTCTTCTATTGGTTTTTTCAATTTGAGCAGTCATTCCATTATGAACAAATGTAATTGAAGCATCTTTAATTGGATCGCCAGTGGTTTTATCCAACACAGTAGCTTTGAACCTAAATATTGGAGGACCGCCTATGTTTGGGTTGTCAAAACCAGGACAAGCAAGCCCCATAGAATTATCAATTTCCTTAACGTTACCTTGAATAGTAAACACAAAAGGCTCCATACTGTTACTCAGGTAAACAGGTATTTTTATCTTAAACCTTCCTTTTTCAGTAGGATTATACTTAATTCTAATAATGAGCAAACTATCTGGCTCTATAGTTTTTGTAGAAACTAAAGTCTTAATTTCCCTTCCGTGCTTTACTCTAAGTAGGTAAACTTTTTTAGGAGTAGTATTTCTGAATTTCAAGTCAATTACTCTATCATTTCCAGCGTATATATCCCCGAAATCATGATCGATTTTATCAAATCCAAACTGAGTAAACCCAGAAATAGAGCAGAAAAGAAATATGAAGAACAAGTAACGCATAACTCAAAGTTAACCTAAAGTAGGCAAGTTTTATTGTTAATCTTCCAATAATTGAGCCAAATTATACAAATGAAATATAGAATCTAAAAAACTTCGTTCTCGAGTTTTGAAACATCTCTTATTAAGATTCTTTTTCCATCAATTTCGATGATGCTTTCTTTGTTGAATTCAGAAATTGTTCGAATTGCAGATTCAGTGGTAACCCCAGCTATATCTCCAATTTCTTTACGAGTTAAAACTGAATTAATTGCATAAGTATGCTCATTAACTCCAAATTTACTGGATAATAAAAGAAGAGCTTCAGCTATTTTTTCTCTAACAGATTTTTGAGCCATGTCAATAATTTGTTTTTCTGCCAATCGCAAATCTCCTGCAAGCATTTGTAATACCTTGAGAGAAAAATCAGAGTTTTCTTTGAGTAAATTAAAGAAAGCTTCAGATGGAATTTTGAACAATCTTGTTTCCTCAACAGCAGTTGCTGAAGCCGAGTAACTTTCGTTATTAAGTATTGAACGATAACCAATTATATCCCCTGCAGAAGCAAGTCTTGTAATCTGTTCCTTACCATTCACTCCATATTTATGGATTTTGATAATTCCTTTGTACACAACATACAAAGCCTTAGGATAGCTTCCTTCTTGAAAAAGACATTCTCCTTTTTTGAATATTTTATCCACCTCTTGAAGTTTCAAAGAAGCTATTTGCTCTCTTGAAAGCTCACTAAATAAACAAAAATGTGTCTTTGGGCTATTTGTTCTAAACTCTTGCATTTGTAGAAACAAAAGTATAAATATTTAAATAAAAAAGACGGAAAGAAGTTACAAACTTAAATCTTTATAACAAGTTGATAATTTGTTAACATAAATATTACCAAACCTGCATAATATGTGGTACTTTTGTTGAAATATTTAACTAAATCAAATCCAAATGAAAAAATTTTTACTTTTAGCAACTTCTTTATTAACGGCTTACACAATTTCCGCACAATGTGACGAGATTTTTATCTCTGAATACGTTGAAGGATGGTCAAATAATAAAGCTATCGAACTTGTAAACCCTACTGGTGCTGACATCAACTTGTCTCAGTATGAATTAAGAAGATATTCAAATGGATCGAGTTCAGCTGACGCTACTAAAAAACTTCAATTACAAGGAGTTATCGGGTCAAAAAAGACTTATGTTATCGTAATTGACAAAAGAGATTCTACAGGAACGGGGCAAGAAGCTCCGGTATGGGATACTCTTCAGAACAGAGCAACTATCTTTATGTGTCCAGATTATAATGTAAATAACGTTATGTATTTCAATGGAAATGATGTTATTGCTTTATTTAAAGGAAATACAGTTGTTGACGTAGTTGGGAAAGTAGGTGAAGATCCTGGAGCTGTTAATGGAGTACCAAGTACAAACAAAGCTTATGGATGGCCTTTAGTCTCTGTCTCTATGGATTCAACTGCTTGGACAAAAGATCACGTAATGGTTAGGAAATTTAATGTTGTTGGTGGTGACACTGATGGTTTTGATGCTTTTGACCCAAGAACTGAGTGGGATACTTTATCTCCTCTTAATTTTTCACATCTTGGTTACCACAGTTGCAACTGTACTGGATTAACTGGAACACCAGAAATAGCAAAAGAAGAAACTTTTAAAGTTTTTCCAAATCCTTCAAGCACTGGAACAGTAACAATATCATCGTCTTCAGCACCTTCTAAGGTTGAAGTAATTTCAATAATTGGAAGCAAAGTAATTGAAACTACTTCAAATTCTACAAGAACTAAAATCAACACTTCAGAGTTAACGAAAGGTGTATATTTTGTTTCTTTAACTTTTGAAAATGGACAAATTCTTACTCAAAAAATTGTACTAAACTAAGCGTCAACTATAATGACTAAAAATATAATTATTACAATCCTATCTCTGTTATCAGGGATAGGATTTTTTGCTCAAAATGGCTCGATAAAAGGTGTGGTTTCTGATGAGCTAACAGGAGAAACTCTTATAGGAGTAAATATTCAATACGGAGAAGGAAAAGGTACTATCACTGATTTTGATGGGAGCTATTCATTAAATATTCCCGCAGGAGAATATTCAATAAAATTCTCCTATGTTGGGATGAAACCAATAGTTAAAAAGGTGGTTGTGAAAGCATCTTCGACTGAGTTTTTGAACATAAAGTTAGCTGCAAAACAACTTCGTGAAGTTGAGATTGTTGCAGATGTAGCAATTGAAAGAGAAACTCCAGTTGCTTTTACAAATATTTCGAAAGAAAAATTAGCTGAAGAATTGGCCTCACAAGATATACCAATGGTACTGAACTCAACACCAAGTGTTTATGCTACTCAAAGTGGCGGTGGTGATGGTGATGCAAGAATTACTATTAGAGGATTTAGCCAGAGGAATTTAGCCGTAATGATAGATGGAGTTCCGGTTAATGACATGGAAAATGGATGGGTCTATTGGTCAAATTGGTTCGGATTAGATATGGTTACTCAAACCATTCAAGTCCAAAGAGGATTGGGAGTTTCAAAGCTTGCAGTTCCCTCAGTTGGAGGAACAATGAACATCTTTACAAAAGGAATAGATTCTAAACCAGAAATTAGTGCAAAAATGGAAGTTGGGACTGGAATGTTTCAACGTCAATCCTTCAGTTTCAATTCAGGAAAACTAAAGAGTGGTTGGGGATTTACAGGTGCTTTTTCAAGGAAAAAAGGAAATGGATATGTGGATGGAACCTATACAGATGGTCACTTTTTTTACTTAAAAGCTGAAAAACGAATTGGAAATCACTTGATTAGCTTATCAGGTTTTGGAGCACCACAAAGCCATGGACAAAGATCTTTCAAAAGCCCAATATCTTACTACAGTGAACAAGACGCAAGAGACTTAGGAGTTTCTCAAGATGCGATAGACATTTATACTGTTGGTGCTGGAAATGATTTGGGAATAAAACACAATGAATTCTGGGATACCTATACCGATTTAAATGGAACTCAACGAACTCTCTACGCTCAAGAAAACAAATATTTCAAACCTCAATTTACTTTGAGAGATTTTTGGCAAATAAACGATAAATTGTATCTAACAAATGTCGCTTATTTATCAATTGGACAAGGTGGCGGAACAAGCATGCGAGACCCAATTATGAATTTTGAAACAAATAGAATTGATGCTCAAAAAATGTATGAGTTGAGCTACCAAACTACAGATTTTGGTATTCGTCCAAACGTTGATACAGATTTTCATCCAACAGATTTATGGGTAGACAAGCCTGTTTATCAATCTGTTAATAATCACTTCTGGTATGGACTTCTTTCTACTTTTACCTACATAAAAGATGAGAATTTAACTATCTCTGGAGGTGCTGATTTAAGGAGCTATACAGGAGAGCACTACAGAAAAATCTATAATTTATTCGAAGGTGATTACGTTAAAAACGCCTATAAAGACAGGGGTTATAACAGAAATGAAGATAAAAAAGTTTTTAGGCTAAACGACAAAGTTCACTATCACGATGAAGGTAGAGTTGTATGGGGTGGAGCTTTTGGGCAGGCGGAATATAAAAAGGACTTATGGTCTGTATTTGCAAGTGCTTCAGTTTCGGTATCGAGGTATAAAGGGATTGATTATTTCAGAAAAAAAACAGTCTCAGTGGATGGTCAACAGTATGAAGTAGGCTATTTTGACACAGTTCAAGTTGGAAACCAAACTTACACAAGAAACTCCAAAGAGCTTGAAACTTATTCAACGGAATGGGTTACAAAACCAGGTTTTACTGTTAAAGCTGGAGCGAATAGAATCATTGATGAATACTCAAATATTTTTGTGAACTTAGGTTACCTATCCAACGTTCCTAAATTTGCTAACGTAATTGATCAAAGCAACGAGGTAGTAAACAACATAATAAATGAAAAGGTTCAAGCTATTGAGTTAGGTTATTCTTATAAGAAAAAGCAACTTTCATTAAACTTAAATACCTACGCAACTAACTGGAAAGACAGACCCTATACCGTTTCAAGAACAAACGAAGACAACGAAACATTTAGAGCAAATATCCAAATGGATGCTCTTCACTTAGGTGCTGAACTTGAAGCAGCTTATAAATTCAACAAATACGTGACTTTAGAAGGAGTTGTAGCTATTGGAAACTGGACTTGGCAAAGTGCCAAAGACAGTATTGTTTTCCAAGATGATGCAGGAACAACGATTACCGATGCAACCGGACAAGTTCAGACTGCTTCTTTTGATGCAAGAGGAGTTCATGTTGGTGATGCTGCTCAAACTCAACTTGGAGCAAAAATCAGAATTAACCTAACCAAAAGACTATACATCAAATCACAATACACCTATTTTGATAGATATTTTGCGGATTTTGAACCAGGCGGATTAACAGGTGAAAATGCAGGTAGAGAGTCATGGAGAATCCCTGCTTACGGACTTATGGACTTCCATACAGGTTATTCTTTTAGACTAAAAACCATTGGTGAAAAGAGCAGAAATCCTATTTTGAGTATTCGATTAAGCATTTTGAATCTTTTAGACACTCGATACATTTCTGACGCTCAAAATAACGATAGATTCACACAAAGTTTCAACACATTCGATGCACAATCCGCTTCCGTATTTTATGGATTAGGAAGAAGATTCAATGCCTCATTACAACTTAAATTTTAATCAAAAATGAAAAACCTTACTTTACTTTTAACGCTGATTTTTAGTATTTCAGCATTCTCACAAGCCCCAGTTCCTTTTAGCTGGGCATTTCCAAATACTACTCTCCCTGCTGGATTAACTTTGGGAACAACTGTTGGTGGTGCCACATATGCCCCTTCCTTTTACGCAAGTAACGGAAATAACGCAGCACCAAGTTTTAAACTGAATGGGACTGGACAATGGTTAGTTATAAATATTGCCGCAGAAGCTGGAGAAATATCCTATTTCCTTAAAGGTCAGAATACTACCAGTGCTCCTTTTCAAGGAACATTGGATATACAATTCTCAGACAACGGGACAACCTGGACTAGTGCAAGAACACTTACTAATGCAGCAATAAGCACAACTTCTTACCTTCAATACAAAGATACGTGTTTACCAAGCACTCGCTTTATTAGATTTTTCTACACCAACAAAGTAAGTGGAGTAAACATCTCTTTAGATGATATAGAAATCGACTTACCTTTGGCTAAACCTGAAGCTGAAATAAATGCACTTATTGGAACTGACACTGTATTTAGCGGAGGTAAATATTTCACTTCAGAAAACGTGGGAAATACTAAGAGAATAAACATAATAATAGAAAATCAAGGAACTGACAGCACACTCAAATTAACTTCAGTAGTTAGTTCAAATGCTTCTGAATTCTTGGTTTCAAGCTTTCCTTCAACTGTTGATAGTCTCTCTTCTGATACTATAAAAATAGATTTTACTCCATCAGCGACAGGAACAAGAAATTCAACAATCACCATTGCCAATAACGATTCCTCTGAGAACCCATACATCATAGATTTAATTGGATATGGAAATGGATTAGCAACACAGCCATCCACTCCTGCAACAATTAGTTTTACAAATATTAAAACCTATAAATACCAGGCGAACTTCACTCCTACAACTCCCTTGTCTGATGAAAGTTATTTGGTATTATTCAAAGCTGGAAGTGCTCCAACAGGAGTTCCTGTTGATGGAACAGAATATTCCGCTGGAGAAAGTATCGGAAATGCAAAAGTAGCTTATGTTGGCAAAGGATTTAACTACTTATCCAAAGAAACATATGCCAATTCAACTTATCACATAGCGGTATTTGCTTACAGTGGTTTCGGGACATATTCAAATTATAACCCAGTACCAAGGACCAATACGGTAACTACACCTGTAACTATGCAATCTCCAACTTATTACAATGGAATCTCAGTTTCAGACACCGCTTTTGTAAGTAAATTGCATGCAAAAATTAACCCGCACACTTTGGCTTTTTATAGTGACTTTGATGACACTTATATTAACCAATTCGCTGTGCGAGATACTACCAATAATCAAAAGGTTGTAACTTGTGTTTACTCAGGAGATGAATACGTTTACTCTCCACCTTTTAATTTCTCTTACATATCCCGTGAGCATAGTTATCCTCAGAGTTGGATGCCAACTTATGGCGACAAAACCAAGCCTGAATACAATGACTATCACAACCTGTATCCTGTTAATCAAAACATGGCTAATGCAGTAAGAAGTAATAAACCTCTTGGTGAGGTGGTCACTGTTATCAGTCAATTTAAGGATGGAACTTATGGATTGGACCACAGAGGGAAACAAGTATATGAGCCGAGAGATGATCATAAAGGAAATGCGGCAAGAGCAATTTTTTATATGAGTATTGCCTACACAAGTGTTGCTGGTAATTTATGGGCGATTCCAGACCCGATTGATCCATTCACGGTTCCTTATGGTCAAGAACAAGATGTACTTAAAAAATGGCATTATCAAGATCCTCCAGATCATAAAGAGATTGCGAGAAATGATTATATCGAATCTGTTCAAAACAACAGAAATCCTTTTATTGACAGCACTAATTATGTATGCTACATAGATTTTATGACAATGAAAAAGGAACAAAATGTAATACCGTGTTTAACAAAAAGCATAAGCATTGAAGAACAATCGAATTTGTTAAATTTAGTAGGATATCCTAATCCAACTCAAGACAAATTAAATCTTGCCTATTCATTGAAATCATCTGAAAATGTATCGGTACAAATCATCAATTCTTTAGGGCAAACTCTTAAAGTATTGAGTTTTAATGCTACAGAGAATGGAGTTAAATCTATTGATGTATCAAACTTAGCTGCCGGAATGTATCACATTAACATCACTGGTTCTTCATTCAAATCACAATTGACGTTTGTAAAACAATAAGTTTTATTTCAAAATAAGTATAACTCTCAGCATTAATTTGTTGGGAGTTTTTTTGTTTAAAACAAACTAATAAACCCAAAATGGACTTTCCCATTTTTAAACAAAATTGGATTGTTTTGCTGAGAACCCAGTCCGTAACTCAATG
>JBMYYT010000018.1:0-19508 GCA_049609665.1 Flavobacteriales bacterium
TCCATTATTCATTTTGTATACTTCTGGTTCGACAGGTTCGCCAAAAGGAATGGTTCATTCCACGGCTGGCTACATGGTATATTCAGCCTATACGTTTAAAAATATTTTCCAGTATCAAGAAAATGATATCTATTGGTGCACGGCTGATATCGGTTGGATAACAGGACATAGTTACATTGTTTATGGTCCACTTGCAAATGGAGCTACAACAGTTATGTTTGAAGGAACTCCCAGTTATCCCGATTGTGGTAGGTTTTGGGAAATTGTACAGAAACATAAGGTCAATCAATTTTATACAGCACCCACTGCGATAAGAGCTTTGGCTAAAGAAAGTGATGAGTTTGTAACTCAATATGATTTATTTTCTTTGAGAACTTTAGGTTCCGTAGGCGAACCAATAAACGAAGAAGCATGGAACTGGTATAACGAGAAAATTGGAAAAGAGAACTGCCCAATTGTGGATACTTGGTGGCAGACTGAAACTGGGGGAATTCTTATTTCTGCATTGCCAGGAATTACCGATTGTGTTCCTACTTTTGCTACTTTACCTTTCCCAGGAGTGCAACCCGCTTTGATGGATGAAAATGGAGCAGAAATAACAGAAAATAATACGAATGGAAGATTATGCATCAAGTTTCCTTGGCCAAGTATGGCAAGAACTATTTGGGGAAATCACCAACGATATAAAGAGACATATTTTACTGCTTTTCCAAATACTTATTTTACTGGCGATGGTGCCTTTCGAGATGAAAAAGGAAACTACCGAATTACAGGAAGAGTGGATGACGTGATTATTGTATCGGGACATAATTTGGGCACTGCTCCTATTGAGGATGCTATTAACGAACATCCTTTGGTAGCTGAATCAGCAATTGTTGGTTTTCCTCATGATGTAAAAGGAAAAGCTCTCTATGGTTACATTACGTTAAAAAGTGGAAGCTACGAAGCAGATGAATTAAGAACTGAAATCAATAGTCTCATTTCAAAGAAAATAGGCCCTATTGCTAAACTCGATAAAATTCAGTTTACGAATGGATTACCCAAAACTCGCTCTGGAAAAATTATGAGAAGAATTTTAAGGAAAATTGCTTGTAATGAATCCAATCAATTAGGAGATATTTCTACTCTTCTTAACCCTGAATGTGTGGAAGAAGTTATCGAAGGTGTTTTGTAAATGAACAAAATATTTACGCATACTGTTTTTTATAGGTTAATTACTACCGCAATGTATTCATTAGTAATATATTGTTTGACGCAATCAATGTTTTCTGACTCGTATTTTAAAAATGGGGTTGTATTAGGCATTTTAATGTTTACCATAATCAGCTTGATTGTTTTGTTTTCAATCTATTCCATACTGGAGGTTTGGATAGAAAAAATAATCATTCAACATAATAAGATTATTTATAAAAATGTTTTTCGAAAAAAAGAAATTTTGAACTCAAATGTAAGAGGTTTTGAAGTAAACGGAACGAATACGTTTATTCAATCAAATGACGTCTCGGTTGTTCTTGGTTTTGCAAGTAATTTAAAAAATGAAATAAAAATCACAGATTATCTTAACTCTAAATTTAATGAAATCTATGTGGATGAAAATGAAGTTAGTCTATATGACGACCAACGATTTGGAAAAACGAAACAAGAAAGAGAGGTTTTGATTAACAAAGGATTTAAAATTGCCCGAATATTAAATTGGTTGGGAATACTAATTTCAATATTATTTTATTTTTTTCCAATAAAAATAGTTGCAATTTTTCTTCTTGTAATTCCACTAACAGCAATTTATGTAGCTTACAAAAGCAATGATTTGATCTATCCTATTTCCGATAAAAATATTGAAAATCCAACTGTTTTTAGTTCGTGGACATTCCCATTTGGAGCAATGATGCTTTACTCTTTTTACCTTTCGAATTGGGAGGGTCTCTATAAGATAATTTGGTATTCTTTCCCCTTTACAGTTTTAATCTATGTTTACTTTCACTTTAAAACAAAATCAGAACATAAATCAGGGTTTTTTACTCACCTTGTTTTGATACTTTCCCTTTTTGGAATTATTACAGTCGTATTTGATTTTATTAATAAAATGATTATTACTTGATTTAGGTTTTTATAAGTCACATTTATAATATTCAAAAAACAATTTAAAGTAAAAAGTCCTGTAAAATTATATTTTACAGGACTTTAAATTTAATTAAAACTCTAATTATTGAATAACCAATTTCTTTGTAGCAGTACCTTGTTTAGAAACTACATTTACCATATAAACTCCTTTTGTAAGAGAAGAAAGATCTAAGTTTTTATTGAGAGCATTAGCTTTACTGATAGTTCCAGTAGTATAAACCGTAGCACCAATTGTATTGATTATATTAACAGTTACATCATCCGTATTAGTTGACTCATAGTTTATTGTTACCTGTCCATTACTTGGGTTAGGGTAAACGTTTAGCGAAGAAGTAAACTCTTGTTCATCAACTCCTGTAGTTGAACTTGTTAATTTAATCCAATCAGATTGAAGAATCTTTTTAGTTGTCATATCTTGTACGAAAACAACAGCTCTTAGATCATAAAATTCTTCAACATTTGCAGTAGTCATATCTGAAAATAAATTAATATTTGTAGCTACACCTGTGCTTGTTGAAGTTAAGTTATTCCCATTTTCATTAGGAATCATATCTTGCATAACATGAAAAAATTCAGTTTCTCCATTTGAACCTGTATTTAAAATAGTTCTTCCTTCGGTAATAACAACATGATATTTTAGATTCCCTGTTAAATTTGCATAAGGAGTAATTTTTCCTTCAATTCTTACATAAGGACCTGCATATCTTGCACTAGTAATATCAATCCCAACAAACGAGGGCTCATTTTGAAAAGATTCTACAATTGATTTAGTCAAAGATGCAGCATTCACATCCCATTGACCATCAATCTCCATTCTTGGAATAGAATTTACACCGTAAAAATTTCTTCTATTTACACTCTCGGTAGTTTGATAAGGATCTCCTGGGTTAGGAAAGTTTTGTTGATATTTAATGATAGTGTATGTGTTAGGAGTTAAACTTGGTTCAACAGTATTATCCATATTTTGATTTCCAGCTACACAAGGTCCACAAGTCGAAGAAGTAAAAACCTCCATTAAAGTTTTTCTTGGAATAATCGTGTCTACTACATCTACAGTAAATGTTATTTTGTCATCAGCAGTATTTGCATCGGGATTTCCGTTTATATTAGATGCCCAAGCTTCAATGCTGTAGGTTCCAGTACTTGTCGGATTCCAAGTAGTAGGATGAGAGAAATTCCCTACTGCACCATTTGCTATACTTGCTCCAGTAATATTCGATGTTATTGTAGAACCAGCTCCAACCTTATAGTTTAAGTCATAAGAAGTTACTGTAACCGAACCTCTGTTTTGAATTGTCCCTTTTATTGTAAAAGGAGCGTTACCTAATACAACAATCTCATCAACCGTACTCGATTTTGCTGCCATGTCATAAGAAGGCTGAGTTCCTGGTAAAAACTCATAATATCTATTATCAGCAGGAGTAGGATCATTTAAATCTAATGTTGAATGACCTGTTGCCGCCACAGCAGTTGTGCTGTTTATTTGAATTCCAGCTGTTATTCCAGAAACAACAGCGTTACTTCTTTGGTCAACAATATATATGTTGTTGCTTGTTTCTTCAAGAACAATTGACCAATAAGTCCAACCAGTTCCTGAAAGTGGTGTGTAAGAGGTAAAAAATATCCAGTGTTGTCTGTTTGGTGCAGTTCCAAAAGTTTTAGAAACAATATTGTCATTTGCTCCAGAACCTTGAATTCCAATGATATTAACCGAGCTATCAGGATAGCTTGATGATGGTAATGTGGCAGTACCGTATGCTGCTGGAGGAGTTGGGTTTGATGCAAAAGAAACACTTCCGTTTGACATTGCTTTGTAAGAAGTTACTGCTCCTCCGTCAAAACTAAAGCTAAAAGGAATAGTTTGGCTTGTCGATGCTGCAGGAGTTGCATTGCTTCCAGATAAAACGGTAGCCCATCCTGTTGCAATACCTCCACCAACTGGAAATTCAGTTGTTTCGGTATTTATATTTCCTGGGTTTGTTCCAGTATTTGCACTGAAATAATAATAACCTTGGGCATCAGCAAATAAAAATGCAGATACCGAAAGTATTGAAAGTAATATTTTTTTCATGTTTGAAAAGATTTAAAATGGTTAGTAATTAGCTTTAAAGTTAATCAATTTTTCCAATAGAGTGATTTTTTTTAAATAAAAGGAACTCATTTTATGGCGAATTAATTTTTATGGTGGTATTTTGGTTACACAAGTAAAATAAATACTAAACAAATGAAAAATTTTCTAAGCCTTCTCATATTTCCAATTTTACTATTCAACTGCAGTCAAAGTAAAGTCCAAACTGAAAATAATACAACAGAATTAAAAAAATCAGCAGAAATTATTGAGGATAAAATTTCAGAAGAAACTTTAGTAAAAGAACAGGAGCTCATTAATCCAGAAAAATTAACTTCAGCTTATTTTGCCAGTGGTTGTTTTTGGTGCGTAGAGGCAATTTATGAAAGTATAAAAGGAGTGCAAGAAGTGTATAATGGTTATTCTGGAGGGCATACTAAAAACCCTACCTATGAATCTTCAAACACCGGAAAAACGGGTCATGCTGAAGCAGTTGAGGTGATTTATGACTCTTCCATTGTGAGTTTTAAGGAACTTGTAGATGTTTATTTCGGTTCGCAAAATATAGAGCAAGTTAATGGACAAGGTTATGATATGGGTTCTCAATACCGAAGTATAATTTTTTATTCCGATGAATCAGAAAAAAAAATTATAGATTTCAAAATTACTCAATTGAAATCAATGGGATTAAAACCAGCTGCTGAAGTAAAACAATTTAAAAAATTCTGGATGGCAGAAGACTACCACCAGAATTATGAAAAATTGCATCCGAACCAAAGGTACATTGTAAGTGTTTCTATACCAAGATTGAATCGTTTCAAGAAAAAATTCCCTGAATTGCTGAAACCAGGAGAATAGATTATCTTCCTAATAAACCACCAAGAAATCCTGCTATTCCTCCTTTCTTATTGTTAATGAACATGGAAGCAATATCTCCGATGTCAAATCCACCATCATTGGAATCATTTCCGCCTAAAAGACCACCAATTAAGTCACCAATTCCGTTTGACTGAACATTGTTTTGTTTCTTTTGTCTTCCAAGGTAAGACATAACTAATGGAGCAGCCATTTCAAGTATTTTACTCATTGATCCAGAGCTAACTCCTGCTTTTTCACTTAACATTCCTTCAACAGTTGTTCTTCTTGAACCTAAGGTATGTTTTAATATTCCTTTACCATTTGCAGCTTGAGGATTATCAAAAAATCCTGAAAGATTATCCAATAAACTTCCATCGTGGTCTCTTTCAAGAGCGTTTGAGAGTTGTTTTTGTCCTAATTTACTTTGGCTATTTCCTTTCAAAGCTGAAAGTATTGTCGGCAATGCACCAGCAAGAGCTGATGTTGCTTGATTTTTATCTAACCCTGCTTGGTTAGCCATTTTTTCGACTCCATCGTCACCAAGAAGTCCCAAGATACTACTTAAATCCATAATTTTGTTATTTAATTTTAATAAGGAATGTAAAGTATAAAAAACTTTAGAATTTTTCTGAAATTATCATTGTTAAATTTTTTACTTTTGAAATACTAAAACAAAACTAACCGATGAGAACCGATCAATTTCAAGCTCCAGATTACTATCAATTAGATGATTTACTGACTGACGAACACAAATTAATTCGTGATTCGGTGAGAGAATGGATTAAACAAGAAGTAAGCCCAATTATTGAAGATTACTACGAAAGAGCAGAATTTCCAAAACAAGTAATTCCAGGATTGGCTGCAATTGGAGGGTTTGGACCTTACATTCCTCAAGAATATGGAGGGCCTGGCTTGGATCAAATTTCCTATGGGTTGATTATGCAGGAATTAGAGAGATGCGACAGTGGATTGCGTTCTACTTCTTCCGTACAAAGTTCGTTGGTGATGTATCCAATTTATGCTTATGGAAACGAAGAACAAAGAAAAAAATATTTACCTAAATTGGCTACAGGTGAATTTATTGGAAGTTTTGGCTTAACAGAGCCTGACCATGGTTCAAATCCTGGGGGAATGTTATCCAACTACAAGGATATGGGAGACCATTATTTATTGAATGGAGCAAAAATGTGGATTTCAAATGCGCCTTTTTGTGATATTGCTGTAGTTTGGGCAAAAAATGAAGAGGGAAGAATTCATGGATTGATTGTGGAAAGAGGAATGGAAGGATTTACAACTCCAGAAACTCATGGAAAACTTTCTTTGAGGGCATCCGCTACCGGTGAACTTATTTTTGATAATGTAAAAGTGCCAAAAGAAAATTTATTACCCAACAAATCGGGATTAGGAGCACCACTTGGTTGTCTGGATTCAGCAAGGTATGGAATTGCTTGGGGAGCAATTGGTGCAGCAATGGATTGTTATGATTCTGCTTTGAGGTATTCTAAAGAAAGAATTCAATTTGGGAAACCAATTGCAAGTTTCCAATTGATGCAAAAGAAATTGGCTGAGATGATTACGGAAATCACCAAAGCTCAACTACTAACTTTCCGATTAGGACAATTGAAAAACGAAGGAAAAGCTTCTACTGCTCAAATCTCGATGGCAAAGCGAAATAATGTTGCAATGGCATTGGATATAGCTCGTGAAGCGCGTCAAATACATGGAGCAATGGGAATTACCAATGAGTATTCTATTATGCGTCACATGGCGAATTTGGAATCAGTGGTAACTTACGAAGGTACTCATGACATTCACTTGTTAATTACTGGAATGGATATCACAGGTATTCCTGCATTTAAGTAAATTGAACCTTTTTTAGTTTTAGTCGTATATTAGCGATATAAATTCTCTTTTTTAAATTGTCAACTTTCACAAATAAAATATCACTTGGTCAAGGTATATATACTGTTTCGGATATAGCTGACTTACTTAATTTACCCTATTATAAGGTTAATAGGTTGTTAAATGAATATTGGAACAAACGTTTAGCCAAAGATAAACAACCATATTCATGGACTTTGAATAAAAGTAAAGCTGTGAATTTCCATACTCTAATTGAGTTTTTTATCTTTTTTCAGTTAAAAGAATCGGGTGTAACAACTACAAGTATTTTAAATGCACATAAAGAATTATCTGAGCTTTTTAACACATCTCACCCTTTCGCAGAGGCAAAAATTTTATCTGGAATTTCATGTTTTGGAAGTAAGATTGTCTTTGAATATAGCAAAGACCAGATAATTAATTTAGACTCTTCAAAACAACTTAATATGAATTTTATTAGAAATTTCATTAAAAAATTAGATTTTGAAAACGGAAATTTAGCAATGAGATTTTATCCTGAAGGTAAATCCAGTACCATAATAGTTGATCCAAGCCATCAGTTTGGACAGGCAACAATAAAAGGTACAAATGTTTTTCCAGAAACTATCTTTAATCTTTTTCAAAGAAAGGAAAAGAAAAAATATATTGCTAGTTCATATGGTATAAGTTTAAAGCAAGTAAATGATGCTATTAACTATTGCTCAAACGTAGCTTAAATGACAAAGGTTTATATTGATGAAAATTTTGCTCAACAATTAGCGCATGGCTTGAATGTTTTTCAAGCCCATTTAAATACTAAAGAGAAAATCCAAGTTCAAGTACTCTCCATAAAAGAAGTATTCGGGGAAGGAGCAAAAGATGAGGATTGGATTCCAATAGCTGGACAAGAAGGTGCAGTAGTTTTAACTCAGGATATAAGGATTCGAACTACGAAACATCAATGTGAATTATACAAGCAGTATGGATTGGGTGTTATATTTTTTAAGGCCCCATCAAATGGTTTCTCTTTTTGGGAAATGGTTGAACAATTAATAAAAAGATGGCCAGAAATAAAGAAAAAATTAAAAGGAAAAAGACCATTCGCCTATAGATGCACAAACAGAGGGAAAATGGAGGAGTTAAAATAATTTTTTGATTTCATTTTTTGTTAATACTAACACCCCGCTTTTTCCAACCGCGAAACCTTCAAAATCTCCTGGAGACTCAAACTCCAGTTTTTTATCAAAACTGAATAAATTGTAACTAAAAACAGAGTTTTCTACTCTAAAAAACACTTTTTCTTTAAAAAATTTTACATTTTCAGCATTTTTTAATTGGATTCGTTTCACATAATTCCCATATAAATCGAAAATAAATAGTCCTTCATTATGGTCAAATAAATAAACCTGATTATTATATTCAATAAGTTGTGTTGGATCAATATCTTTTTTTACTAACTGAGCTATATTTTTAAATCGGCTAACTACTTTTCCTTGATTGTTGGTTTTGATTAAACTTTGAGTCGTTTTGGAATATAGCCAAAATGCATTATCACGGTTACTCATGCAGGCCAAATCAATCCATTCGAAAAAAGCAAGTGCTATCTTATTGGTTTCTGACAGAGTATTGTCCAACAATACAATCTCTTGTTGCTGTTTATAAAACAACATCAATTGAAGCGGATTTCGTGTGTCAAGGGATGAAATTGTCCCACTACTAAAAATGGAATTGGTAACTATAGTATCCAAAATAGTTGAATACTTCGTGATTTTCATATCCGAAATTTGATAGATGTTTCCGAGTTTATCTTGCGAAAGAAATGAAACAGAATTATCTGTTTTTGGAGTTGATTTTATTGTTTTACAGGAGAAGGTAACAAGGTATAACCCAATTATTAGTATCGATATGGTTGTTAATTTTTTCATTTTTTTTCATCAGTCATACTGAACTCTTGCACTGAGTTTAATCGAAGTGTGATTCAGTATCTCACAAAGCATATTCACGTCTACTTTTGTAATATTTCAATGAATATAGATCCTGAACTAAATTCAGGATGACATGTGTTAATATATTCATTTGTTACCCGCAAATTACTGTAATCTTAACCCTGAGGGTTCGCTCAAAGGGTGGTTTTGGTATACAGAGTGTTAATAATTTCCCTCATATTCCTGATACAAAAAGTCATTGTAAGGAAAACGAGTTATATGAATTTCTCGTACTTGTGCGTACATTTTTTTTCGTAATTCCTCTATATTTATTTTTTTGTAAGCAGAAATAAAAATGCAATTTTCTTCATTCATTCTGCTCATCCAAGATTTTTTCAACTCTTCCAATGAGTAGTTTTCTCTGAGCTTTGGGGTCAAATCATCTTCATCTTTTTTAACATATTCAAACGCATCTATCTTGTTGAAAACCAGAAGTATTGGTTTGTTCTGAGCTTCAATTTCTTTCAGAGTTTCATTCACTGTATTGAAATGGTCTTCAAAAGCGGGATGTGAAATATCAACTACATGCAATAGTAAATCGGCTTCACGCACTTCATCTAAAGTAGACTTGAAAGATTCAACTAATTGGTGAGGTAGTTTTCTAATAAACCCAACAGTATCCGCTAATAAAAATGGAATGTTTTGAAACACTATTTTTCGGACAGTAGTGTCTAATGTGGCAAACAACTTATTCTCGGCAAATACTTTTTCTTTCCCTAATAAGTTCAATATGGTAGATTTACCAACATTCGTATATCCAACCAACGCTACTCGCACTAATTTCCCTCTGTTTTGTCTTTGAGTGAATTTCTGCTTGTCAATTTTTGCTAATTTCTTTTTTAATAAAGAAATTTTGTCTCCAATAATTCGTCTATCCGTTTCAATTTCTGTCTCTCCTGGCCCTCTCATTCCAATCCCTCCTTTTTGCCTATCAAGGTGAGTCCACATTTTTGTTAATCTGGGTAATAAATATTGATATTGAGCCAATTCTACTTGAGTTTTGGCATGGGCAGTTTGTGCTCGACTGGCAAAAATATCGAGAATTAATCCACTTCTGTCCATGATTTTGACCTCAAGCTCTCGTTCTATATTTCGCAATTGAGAAGGAGACAATTCATCATCAAAAATTACTAAATCAATGGAGTTGCTTTTTACATATTTTCTTATCTCGTCTAATTTTCCTTTTCCTACAAAAGTTTTTGGATTTGGATATTCTACTTTTTGAGTAAATCTTCCATGAGTTATTGCTCCTGCGGTTTCAGCAAGAAAAGCTAACTCGTCAAGAAACTCTTTAACATCATCTTCTGATTGTTGTTGGGTTATTACACCAATCAATACAGCCTTTTCTTCTTTATATTCTAATTTCTTATTTTTCTCTAACATTCCCATCGGCTACTAATTTAAATAAGGGTTATTTTCTTTTTCAAAACCTATCGTGGTTTCTTGCCCGTGCCCGCAATATACTGTAAAATCATTAGGCAGAGTAAATAATTCTCTTTTTATGCTATCCAATAGAGTTTGATGGTCACCTCCAGGCAAATCTGTTCTTCCTATGCTTCCGTAAAATAGGCAGTCACCATTAACTATAAACTTTTCTTCTCGAGCAATAAAAACAACATGTCCAGGAGCATGCCCAGGCACAAAACGCACTTCCAAATTGGAATTTCCAAATTCAATTAATTTTCCTTCTTCAATAAATTGAGTGGGTGTATTCACCTCTTTATAATCCATAAAACCATAAGCTCCTGCATACTCAGAAACTGACTCCAAGGTTTGAAGATCTTCGGCATGAATTAAATGGGGTATTTCATATTTCTCAAGAATAAACTTATTTCCCAAAACATGATCAATGTGACTATGTGTCGATAACAATAGAGTAGGAGTTAACTCATTGTCATCAATAAATTTTATTAATTGCTGCTCCTCATGAGGCTCATAGCAACCTGGGTCAATGATAACGCACTGCTTTGTTTCATCAAAAACGATGTAGGTGTTTTCCTGAAAAGGATTGAAAGTAAATTTTTGTATTGAAATCATTTTTTGAGTTATAAAATAAAAATAGCTGCTATGAGAAAAATTAGGATTATGATAATATACTGCCAAAAGTCAATAAAATAAGGCGATATCTCTTTCCATTTCTGAATCATTTTTTTCTTCATCTTTACAAAGTTAATTATATCACACATTTTTTAAAATTATATTTTCTCGAAAAATTTTAAAATTGAACAGCGATAGATTTTTTTAAATAATTGAATTACTTATATTTACGGTGGAACCTAATTTTGTAATCTTAACTATTAAATATGAAAAAATCATTTTTAACTCTAATCCTGACATTAGGATTTATTACCTATTCAATTTCCCAACAAAACATAATGAATGAAGGGTGGGCAGCTTTTAAAGAAAGTAATTATTCACAAGCGATTTCAAAATTTGAATCTGCCGCTAATAACGAGCAAACAAAAGCAGAGGCAAATCTCGCACTTTCAATAGTTTATCACACTGAAAATGAGTCTAAAAAATCTTTCGAGCATTTTAAAGTTTTTTATGAAGCTTCACCATCGCCTTTAAATGAACTATATGCGCTATGGAAAACCGAAAGTGTTAGTGGAGGTCGAGGTAAACTTTCTAAAGAAAGGTTAACATTTTTATCAAGTTTGGATTTTGGAAATGCTGACGGAATGTATAAAGCAGTTAATAATGAGTTTTTTAACAATCATTATGTAATGGCGAATAGTCCTGGTACAGCAAAAAATTATGCAAATACAGAAGGAGTAGTTTCAAATTGGTCAATTTTAGGAGGGTTTGATAATGTTTCTGCAAGTGGTTTCAATAAAACTCATGGAACTCTTGAATTTCCTCAATCGTCCAAAATATTTAGAAATAAAAATGGAGGAAAAATCCAATGGTTTGAGACTGCGTATATGCCATTAAGTAATTGGTTGGCGAGTGCTCATTATTTTGTGAATAATAACACGGTAATTTATGGACAATCCTTTTGTAATAGTCCTTCTGAACAGCAAGTTCAAATTAGAGTTGGAACTTATGGATCATTCAGATTATGGGTGAATGATGTATTAGTTATGGAAGAAGAAGAGGAGCAGATAACTGATATTGATGCGTATAGTGTTACGGTTAATTTGAACAAAGGGAATAACCGAATATTGGTTCAAATGGGATGCAGTGAATTGAGTAACAGTGCAATTTTTGTAAGATTAACGGATAAAAATGGAAATCCAGTTACAAATGTAACTTTTGATTCAAAATATGTTAGCTATGAAAAAGGAGGGAATAAAAATCCAACCTATAAAGAATTACCTGCCGAAGTGCATTTCAGAAATGAAATAAAGGAGAATCCAAATGAATTACTGAATTACATTCTTCTCTATTACACTTACTTGCATAATGGCAAAAAACAACAAAAGTTGGAGTTGATGAAAGAAGCTTCAGAGAAATTTCCTAAGTCAAGTTTAATAAAATCTTTTCTTATTAGATCTTACTCAAGTGTTGATAATGAAACAGATATGAGTAAAGAATTGGAAGCATTGAAAGAACTTGCTCCTGAGAGTTACCAGGCACTTACATTGGTGTTTGAGGAGAAAATGAAAAAAGAGGAACACGATGATGCGGAAGAGACAATTGATAAAATGATTGACTTATATGGAGAAGATATCGTTACAGTTTCTTTTCAAATACAATTAGCTTCTGCAAGAAAAAAAGATCAAGAACTGATCGGAATAATAAAAAGAGCATTTAAAAAAATATCCAAATAATAGTCAATTAGCCTTGTACCGCAGCATAGTTTACAAAAGTGAAAAAAACAATAAAAAAGCAACTAAGACACTTAAAAAGTTCCTGAAGAACAACTACAGTTATAAAATTTATAAAGAGTTAGCAAATTCCTATTTCCAAGCAGGTAATTCAGGTGCTGGCCTTGCAATTTATAAGAAACTGAAGCGTCAGTTTCCCGAAGAAGCCGATTTTTCATTCACTTTGGGTCAATTGTATTCTTCTATCCAAAGTTATGAATCAGCAGTAGGATATTATGAAGAATGCCTTAAGATTGCACCATATGCATCTGGATATTTAGAGAAACTTGCCGAATGTTATGAGGAAATGGAAGAAACCGATAAGGCAATTGAATATTACAATAAAGTAATAGAATATGGACGTTATGATTTTGACGCCAGAGAAAAAGTGAGAGTGCTCAATGGCGAGGATAAATTATTTGAACAATTTGCTGAGGTTAAGGAACCGGAAGATATATTCGAAAAATCTCCAATAGCCAGAGATTTACCAGAGGATAACAGTGTAATGCTTTTGGATCAAACCCATAAAATTGTGCATGAGGATGGAGCAACAGAATCTCGAAGATATATTATGGTAAAAGTTTTTAATGCCTCTGGTGTAGACTCTTGGAAAGAATATAATATTCCCACTGGAAATGGAAGATTAGTAGTAGAAGAGGCTAAAGTTTATAAAGCCGATGGTGGAAAATTGGACGCTGAAGTGAACTACAATTATATCGTGTTTACTGATTTGGAAGAAGGAGATGCGATTTATATTCAGTACAAAAAAGAGTCAACCAACTATGGAAAATTAGCGAAACATTTCTGGTCTCAACATTATTTTGATTATTTCATTCCATCACTAACCAATAACTACAGTTTATTGGTTCACAAATCCAAAAAATTTAAATATGAAGTAACCAACGGAAAGATTGACCCAAAAACGGTAGATAAAGGGGACTATAAATTATACGAATGGAAAACTAAGGATAACAAAGGAATTAAGTCTGAATCCTATATGCCATCATTAGTTGACGTAACTCCAACACTGCATTTATCATCTTTTGAAAACTGGAATGAAGTAGTTAACTGGTATGTAGATTTATCTCAAACCAAGCAAAAAGCTGATGTGGAATTGAAGAACACAGTAGATGAATTATTCAAAGGAAAAGAGAATTTATCTGAGATGGAAAAAGCCAAACTGATTTACGATTACATTACAAAAAACATTAGATATAGCTCTATTTCATTTCGTCAAAGTGGGTTAATTCCTCAAAAAGCCTCAAAGGTTATTTCGACCAAATTAGGTGACTGTAAGGATGTATCTACTTTATTTGTAACGATGTGTCGTGAGGTTGGATTAGATGCAAATTTAGTATTGGTTAACACGAGAGACAATGGAGATAAAGATGTTTATTTACCCTCCATTGATTTTAATCATTGTATTGCAAAAGTCAATCTAAATAATAAACCTTACTATATCGAACTTACATCTGACTTAATACCTTTTTCCACTCAAGGGATTAATTTGAGATATGCAACAGTTTTGGATATTTCAAAGGGAAATAATGATATACAGCATCTTGATGTTGATACACGATTAAAAAATGATATCCGAAGAGAAACAACCCTTTCTTTTGATGGAGATGATATGACAGTAAAGAAGAAAACTGTTAAATCAGGAGATTATTCAGGAGATGTAAGAGCAACATACAGAGATATTGGAAAAGAAAAGCAGAGAAAAAACATGCAAGAATCTATCAATGATATGTATGTAAAAACTAAACTTACTGAGTTAACTTTTGACGAAACTCTTGATAGTAATGTTGAATCAGTTACATTTAATTACGAATACTTGGTTGAGGATGTTTTTAATGATGTAGGAGGAATTTTGATTTTCAAATTACCTTGGTCAGATAAGGCGGTTCAAGAAGATTTTATTTCTGATGAAAAGAGAAAATTGCCGATTTCTCTGTGGAGATATTCGATGGCTGATGTTGAGTCGGAGAAAATTACTGTTAACTTACCGAAGGGTAAAAAATTAGTAAAAGCTAAACCAGATGATATAATAATTGACAATAAATTTTTCAGTTATAGTCTCACACACAAAAAATCTGGAAATCAGCTAATAATCACTAGAAAGTTTAATTTCAAGGAGTATACTATTCCTCCATCTGATTATGAAAAATTTAAAGAAGCATACGAGAAAGTAATAAAAGCAGATACGCGACAATTGGCCTTTAATGCTTAATAGCATTGAATCAAAATGTACAAAGCCTCTGCAATAATGTAGGGGCTTTTTTGTTATAGATTAAGCATTTAAGTATATTAGTAGATACAATTTTATATAAAACATGAAATATTACCACATATTTTATCTGTTCATAGTTCTCTCTTTGGGATTTACATCTTGTAAAAAAGATAAAATAACCACCTACGAAAATGTAGTTGTTGGAGGAAATACTCCTCCGCCTTATTCCGGGGTTCCGGAAACCAAAATTGAAATATATGTTGGAAAACTCTATATAGATTTATTGGGAGAAGAAGCTACACAAGCTGAGATTGCTTCAGGAGTTGCATTCCTAAAAAGCAAAGAGTTACGAATGGGAGCAAGGGACACTTTGATAAATCAATTAATCGTAAATGACAAATATTTTACCCGATTATATATCAAGGCTAAAGGCAAATTTTTGGAAGGAGTTAATGAATTTCAAATAGATCAAGAAATTCTTACCCAAGATTATATTATCACTCTTTTGTACGCCCGAGGAGATACTTTTAGCGCACAAATAGTAGAAGTGTCCAAAGAAAAACTGGTTCGCTTGAAAAAGGCTGATTCTCTTTTCAAAAACAATTCAATTACAGTCAATAAATTCTATTCCATATTTTCAGACAATTCATTTTACGATGATATTAATATGGGGAGTAGGAATTTTGTTTTATCCTGTTTCGAAAATTATTTCTTAAGAGAGGCTACAATTACTGAAAGAACAAATGGAGTTGAAATGGTTGATGGACAATCCAAAATAATATTGTTGAAAAATGGAAATTCAAAAGATGATTTTATAAGAATTATAACCGAATCACATGAGTTTTATGAAGGGTTAGTAAAAGATAATTACAAAAATTTCTTGTCGCGTGATCCAAGTTCTCAGGAGTCTTATCAAGCTACATTGGATTTTAAAAGCTCTAATGATATTAAAGAAATGCAGAAATCAATTCTAAAAACAGATGAGTATGCTGGATTTTAAAAACAAACAAATACTGCCCTTCCTTTTAGGATTTATCCTCCTTTTTTCGTGTAAAAAAGAAGTGGAAAATAATATTGTTTATAGCAATGTGATTTATGGATTGGATGATGTGAATGTGTATTCTTCCAATGCGGAAAAAACCAAACAAAAGTCTCCAGAATTGTTGTTGTCAATTATGTATTCAGATGTTTATAATCAGACAATATCCACTAATAAACTACTCGAGATAGCTGAACTTTCTTTGTCTTTTGGAGACAAAACGATGTTTAGTGAAATGATATTAAGTCAATTTTTGGCTGATCCATTGGCCGCAGTTCCAACTAATAGTTTGATGAGAGCAGATGTAGATTTGTTCATAAATGATTGTTACATAAGGTTTTTCCAAAGAAAACCTTCAGAGTATGAATTTATTTTTCTTAAAAATTTAATAAACGATGATGCTACAATCACTGTAGAAAATGTATATACCTCATTTGTTTTGTCGAATGAATATTATTTCTATTAAAAATTACTGAAAACCAAAACGTTATGAAACGTAGAGAATTTATAAAAAAAGCAACACTAACAACCGCAGGAGCCTTTGTTGCTCCCTATATTTTGCCAAGCGGGAGGTTGTTTGCACCCACAGGAGCAAGAAAAGCTAATCATGTGGTTTTCGTATTATTTGGAGGTGGAATAAGAAATCAGGAATCTGTTGGACAGAAATATCTGTTGGATCAAGGAAGACCTTCTTCAGGCAATATCATGAACAATATGTTGACGGGTGCCGCACCAACCAGCAATATAGTATATAACCCATGGGCACCTATTGTATCAAGTTCTCTTCAATCACAAGGTGTGCTTTTTAAGGAAATGCGTTACACAACCGGACCTACTGGACATTACAATGGGCATACTGTTGCTATGACTGGTAACTATACGGCAACTGGATTAAATTTAAATGTAAATCCAGCCGACCCAACTATTTTTGAGTATTACAGAAAACACAACAGTCCTGCACAAACTGCACTTAACGCTTGGTGGTTGTCTGAGGGATTAGGCCCTTATCCTTCATTAAATTACAGTCAACACGAAAATTATGGAGCAAGCTATGGAGCCAATTATTTATGCCCCTCCAATTTTATAACAGGAACCAGTTTAAATAATTTCAATAATGCCTCGGCTTATCAACCTGATGATGTAACGAGAATTGAAAAAATGAAAGGTTTTTTTGATGCCAATTTTGATAAATCAGCAGATGACTTACCTGGAGTTATTAATTCGCGAGAAGATAAGGAGAAAATTAAAAAAATGTTGTTAGGCACTTTGAACAATTTATCGTCTTTGAGTTTGCCTTTACCAACAGGAGTTTCAACGAATGAGCTTAATACAGATTTATTAAATATTGCAACTTCTTGGAAAGTTTTGGAAACTTTCAAACCTGAATTAACAGTAATTAATACATTCAATTTAGATGTATGTCACAGTAATTTTACTGGATATATTGAAAATTTACATAAGGCGGATTATGGAATAGGATGGTTATGGGATAAAATTCAGAGCACTCCAGGTTTAGCCAATGATACCATATTAATTTGTATGCCTGAACATGGCAGAAATGCCAGTCCAAATAGTTTAGTGGATGCAAATGGATTGAGAGCTTATGACCATTCGAGTGATCAAAACTCAAGAGAGATATTCTCATTAATGGTAGGTCCACCTTCTGTAGTGAAGCAAAATGTAAACTTTGGAACACCGACTTCTCCAGTTGGAGAAAGTATTGATATTGTTCCCACTATTGCGCATATTTTAGGGTTTGACACAAGTATTCCGGCAGGAATGCTGCCCGGAAGAGTATTAACCGAAGCATTTATTTAGAATTATGAAAAAAATAATTGTTCTTATTTCGTTAGCAGTAGTAGCTTTAATCTTTGCTTTATCTTGTAAAAAAGAAGTAGTAAGGGTTGAACCAGATACTGATTTTGATAATCCATACTCAGATGTAGATTATGGAGATAATCCAGATTTAATTCCAATTGACACTTCCAGTTATTTGGGCTTGCATAAATTGATTTTTTCTACAAAATGTGCTGTTCCAGCTTGCCATGATGGAGCTTTTGAACCGGATTTTAGGTCAGTACAAGGCTCTTATGACCAATTGGTTTACCATGGAGTAGTGAAGAATAATTCAACAAATTCGTTTACTTATAGAATTATCCCAAATGATACGGGGAACTCTTGGTTACACGAACGAATTACAACCGATGACGCCATATTAGGCAAAATGCCCTTATATGATGTGTTGAAACCCTGGCAAGTTAAAGCCGTTGAAGATTGGATATTAAATGGAGCTAAAGATATTTTTGGAAACTCTCCTAATATTCCAAACTACGAACCAAGTGCCGGAGGTATATTAGCCTATTTGAACAATACAAGTGGAACACGACTTGATACTGCAAGAGACAATGTGGTTGCTCCAATTAAATTACCCGCAAGTTCAACAGTTCAACTGTGGTTTTTATTGTATGATACGGATGCATCTGGAAATTTTGTTCCGGGATTTGCATTAACTCATAATAAAATAAAAATTTCTACACACCCTTATAATTTTACAGGAGTTGCCGAATTAAATTTAACTGTTTTACCAGCAACTTCACCCGCAATGCTTCCTATTCCCTTTGCAACATCTGGTTTAGGCCCATTTTATCATTCTATCACGATCAATACAGCAAGTTACACACCCGGAAAAACGTATTACATAAGACAATATGTAAAAGATGCGAGTGGTGTATTAACAGAACTGCCTGAAGATGGTTCTCCATTTTATCTATTCACTTATTTCTCATTTATAGTTCAATAATATGAAGACGAAACATTTATTTTATGGGCTATTATTTATTTTGCTTTTTTCCTGTAAAAAGGAAGAAGGGAATGAACCCTTGCCCCCTATTTCTGATATTCCAGAAATTGAATTATTAACCACGAGTTCAACCAATATTAATCAGTTTGACGATGTAGAGTTCAAAATTCAATATACCGATGGTAATGGAGATTTAGGAGAAACCGACCCAGATATTCATTCTATATTTGTAACAGATAAAAGAGACGAGTCTATCGTTCACGAATTTCATTTACAGCCTTTAGCACCATTAGATAAATCTTTTGCCATACAAGGAAACTTGAGAATAAATATTGAGAATATTATTTTGTTGGATCAATCCAACACATCCGAAACTGCAAGATTTTCGATTTACATTAAGGATAGAGCAGGAAATAAAAGTAACACTGTTACTTCATCTTCAATACGAATTTCTAAATAATTTATATATTTAAACACTTAATTGAATTCAAATAAAATGAAAAAATCTAAGAAGTTTATACTGGCAGTTTTGGTAGTTTTAGTTGCTGCAATCGCAGTTGTTTTAATGAACCCAGATTGGTTTGATAATGGTGATAAAATTGATACTAATATTGAGATTGAAAATGTAGATGAAATGGATAATCCGTTTGATGATTAAGTTTTTTACTGCTTCACTAGCCTCATAGTTTCCAGAAACGAATTGTCCTCTCCAATGATTCGAATCATATATACACCACT